>JADGNP010000067.1 GCA_017883425.1 Candidatus Sulfotelmatobacter sp.
GGGTTCCTAATAGAATTCTGGAACTTTCGCCTCTGAGGGATGCTGCGTCCCGCCCGATGGTGGGAAGGTGCTCTTCGGGGAGGTTACGCGGCCTTTTTACCTCAACAGTGACCGATCGTCTGTGACGCTGGTCACGGTAAGTAATAGTACCTGCTGGGTTTTCTCATCTGGAGCGGGCGGAAAGGGCGTCGTTGTGCGGGTAAGGCCTTTGTCAACTGGCGCAGAATCGCCATATCACTCATTGGCTAGGCTGCTCGACGGGCTAAGAATGCGGAAAATACGAAATGTCGGGTCGTTATGTTTTCGGTAGACCTCAAAAGTTCTCACTCCGCAAGGGCGAACTGTGGCAATATTTGTTCATCAAGAGGTGATCCTGCATGTACGCTGTTCGCATAATTCTCTGGACGGGAACTATGGCATATACCGGATTCCTTTTGACCGGCCAGGGGCTGCGGACTTTCAACAGCCTCTCAATTACGGAAGCATGCCTCGGAGCTTTAACCGGATTTCTCCTTGCTATCATGTTCATTCTCCGAGAGAGGCGACGACGAAGACCTGCCTTAATTATATATTCCATCGCACAAATGTTCCCGAACTGGGGCATATCCGACGAAAACCGCGGCTCACATCAGAAGCCAAAGCGTTGATCCCAAACAAGGCAGGCTGAGTTCGGGCTGCTCGCGCTTAATCAGGCCCGCGTAAACCAAATTTCTCAGTTGACGTCATATCGCCTCACGCATTGACCGCGACGTGGTGGCACAAAAAGGCCCGCATCGAGATGCGGGCCGATGGTTTTTCTGTAGTCATGGAAAACGAGTTTACTTTCCTGTCTTCGCACCTTCCGGCTTAGTCCCCAGTAGTTCATCCGCCAGAGCGACTGCTCCGTAGACCTTGCGCAGGGCCTCTTGAATGCCTCGCGAATCCACAGAAACGGCGCGTCCCTGCACGTCGCTGAAGGCGAAGTTCCAGGGCAGCGACTCGATGTTACCGTCGAAGATGATTCCCACGACCTCACCCTTTTTGTTGACCGTGGGTGATCCGGAGTTTCCTCCGATAATGTCGGCGGTGGAAACAAAGTTCAGCGGAGTCTTCAAGTCGAGACTCGCTTTCGACTTCATCCAGCTCTCCGGCA
Organism: Candidatus Sulfotelmatobacter sp.; assembly: GCA_017883425.1. Classification (GTDB taxonomy): domain Bacteria; phylum Acidobacteriota; class Terriglobia; order Terriglobales; family Acidobacteriaceae; genus Sulfotelmatobacter. The sequence continues at coordinate 1,133 of JADGNP010000067.1, forward strand.
GATTGTAGGGCGACTGGTTGTTATGCTCGGCGGCGTGCTCGTAAGCTCCGCCGATATTGGTCGCGAAGGGAATCGACTTTCCGTTCTCCTGGAAGCCCTTTACCGCGCCATAACTCAGGCGGAGGGTAAAAGTGGCATCCGGCGGCTGGGCAAAGCCGCTCTGGGCGAAGCGCGCCTTGGCGACAATGGTACCGTCACGGCGCACGACCGAGTCGACCTTATCCTCGAACTGCTTGCGAGCCGCGCGGGCTGAAGGATCAATCGCCCGTATCGCCACGATCAGGGGGTCGGTGCTGGCATCGATGGCCGCCTGCCCGCCTTCATAGAGGTGCTTGCGTACGGCGACATCGTCAAGCTTCGTGTTGGCGATCAGGTCTTTCGCCACATCCGCGGGCGTTTTTCCCTGCAGCACTTTCTGCACGTCTGGGTTGTCTTTGCCCAGCGCATCTTGCATCTCGCTGAGCGAGTCGGTGAGCAGAGCTATTTCGAGATTCTTGTAAATTGGCTCGGTCGAGAACAACTGCTGCTCAAACGAAGGCAGGTTGGAATCGCGGAACTCCCGCATGCGCTCTTGATTCGGTTTCGGCTTTTCCGCTGCCACGCGCACCAGAGCCCGCGCTGACTGGGCCAGATGCGAGGAGAACCCGCGCATGCGCTCCAGATAAGTCAGGTTGGGATAGATGGTCTGCTGCAGCTTGATCGCCTGGGCAATCTCATCCCACGGATCGGCCGCTCCAGCGTTCTTGGGATCAGCCTTGAATGCGGCGCGCAGCTTGGTCTCGTCCGCCGCCTTAGAGTCCATGATGGACTTGTCGAGCAGGCCCGACTGATAGCCGGTGATGGCCTTCTGCGAATTCTGCAGGCCGAAAATATCTTCCTTGGCGATACGGGCGTTTTCTTCCGACTCCTTGCTGAAGTTTTGCAGCAGGGCAATACGCCGCACGAAGAGTTTCAGAGCCGCCGGATACTGCACATCCCGCAGGAACTCGAGTTGGGCCATGGCGAGGAGGCGACCGGTATTCCCCGGATGTCCTGAGACGAAGATCAGGTCCCCATCTTTTACTCCGGTGCGCGACCACTGTAGATAGTGATCGAGGTGCGCCGGTTTGCCGTTCTCGTAGACCCGGAAGAAAGTGATGTCGAGATCGTAGCGCGGATAGGTGAAGTTATCGGGATCGCCACCGAAGAAGGCAATGTCGAATTCGGGTGCAAACACCAACCGGACATCCGTGTATTTCTTGTATTTGTAGAGGTTATAGACCTGACCGGAATAGAAAATAACCACGTCGCAGCGCAGTCCGGTTGTGGTGGAGCAGTCTTTCTCGACCTGCGACATGGCGGCGCGTTGGGCCTGCCCCGCGTCCGCCGCCGACATCTCCGTCTTCACGCCGGCGTTGACCTTATCGGTCACGTCCTCGATGCCGACCAGTTGGTTGAGTTCAAGGTTGGGGCACTTGGCCTCTTCCGCCTGCGTCTTGGCATAGAAGCCGGTCTTGATGTAGTCGTGGCCCTCGGTCGAAAGCTGCTGAACGCATCCCGCACCCACATGATGGTTGGTGAAGGTCAGGCCGTCGGCCGACACAAAAGAGCCGGAGCCGCCATTGTTAAATCGCACGGAAGACAGGCGAACGTGGTCGAGCCACTCCTGGGTCAGTTCGAGGCCGTACTTGGCCTTGATTTTGTCCTTCGGCGGAGCGTTATAGAGCCACATGCCTTCGTCGGCTGTGGCTAGAGTGGAAAAGATGAAGGCAAAGGCAAGCAAAACAGACAAAAAGCGTTTCATTTCGGGTGGTTCCTCCATGAGGAATATGACGAGCTGTACAGAACTGCGGCGATCTGCAGAAGAACTCTTTACTATACGCCCCGGCAAAGCCGGGTAGCAAAACGGGGTCGGCTGCATCTACGGCCAAAAATGCTCGCGAACAGCGCGCTTCGGATGCTTCTCCGGGGCTCGTGACGCGCTTCAACGTTACTTTGGGGTGGTTGGAAAGTTCGGCGCGTTTCAGGTATAAAAAAAGGTTGCATTCCCCGCGTCTCTCCTCGCGCGGTCCGGCAACGCAAAATTGAGCGATCGAAGCGAGAGACTAATGTCCAGCCTGACCACAACTCATGCCCCCAAGGGACTTGAGGGCGTCGTTGCTACCACTTCCAAGATTTGCTACATCGACGGAGATCGCGGCGTCCTGGCCTATCGCGGCATCGACATCCACGAACTTGCCCATCAGTCGAATTTCGAAGAGACCTGCTACCTGTTGTGGTTCGGAAAACTGCCCACGCGTGGCGAACTGCGCGAACTGCACGAGCGCCTGGCCGAAGAACGCAAGCTGGATGCGTCCATCGTCACTTTGCTGCGCAATGCGCCCCGCCACGCCCTGCCCATGGACGTGCTGCGCACCGCGGTCTCTGCGCTGTCGTTCTACGATCCTCAGGAGAAGAGCAACGACAGCAAAGCCAATGTGGACAAGGCGATTCGCATCACCTCGCAAATCGCCATGATCGTTGCCGCCTATGACCGCATTCGCAAGGGACATCCCGTGGTCGAGCCCGACCGCGCGCTTTCCCATGCCGCGAATTTCCTGCTCATGCTGAACGGCAAGCCTCCGTCGCCGACGGCGGAGCGCGCGCTCGATATCGCGCTAATCCTGCACGCGGACCACGAGCTCAATGCCTCGACCTTTGCCGCGCGGGTTACCGCTGCCACCTTGTCGGATATGCATTCCGCCATCACTTCGGCGATTGGCGCTCTCAAGGGACCGCTGCACGGTGGCGCCAACGAGGCGGTATTTCACATTCTGGAGGCGATCGACGCATCCGGCGCCGACCCCATCGACTACGTCAAGGGCATGCTGGCTCAGAAGAAGAAAATTCCCGGTTTTGGCCATCGCGTCTATCACACCGAGGACCCACGCGCCACTCACCTGCGCGCCATGTCGCGCGATCTCGGCAATGCCAGCGGGCAGGCCAAGTGGTTTGAGATCTCGCACAAGATTGAAGGGTTCGTGAAGGCCGACAAGAAGTTGAACGCCAATGTGGACTTTTACTCGGCTTCCACCTATCACACCCTAGGCATCGACGTGGATCTGTTCACGCCCATTTTCGCCGTTTCCCGGGTAAGTGGCTGGGCCGCCCACGTAATCGAGCAACTCAACGACAACCGCCTGATCCGCCCGCGCGCCGAGTACCTGGGCCCGGAATACCCCAACCACTACATCGCAATCGACCAGCGGTAGCAGCGGCAATGACCATGTGGGGACAGCCGCCCTTCGACTGCGCTCAAGCGCAGGCTCTCGGCTGTCCAGGCAGGGCGCAGCCCGCCCCGGGTCGGCCGTGCTGTCGTAAACGTTGCTGGCAACGTCTCTACGGCGAACGATCCCGCCGTGTGGGTGTGAGTTCTTTATTCTTCGTGAGCCAGCGGTTTGCCGTCGGGGCCGACCTGGATTTCCTTTTTCTTGCCCTCGGTTTGAACTACGGCCTCGTAGGCCACCAGTTTGTCGTGCTTGGTGAGGGACTCGACTTTGAGAATCTTGCCGGTTCCGGCTTTGACCTGGAGTCCTGCTTTCACGGCTGGGGGCAGGGAATCGAGCGACACTTGCTCTTCGATCTCGACGACGGCGCCGTTGACATCGATGAGAACGTCTTTGCTGTGACCGCTGACGGTCATTTCGGCTTCATAGTAGGTTTGCCCTTTTTCTTTTTCCTGAGAGAAACCTTTGATCGTGGCTCCTTGAGTCTGGGCCGCCACGGTCTTTTCGACTGCGGGAGGCAGGTCGGCGCGCGGGATCTTCTTTTCCTGGGCAAGGGCGACGGTTGTGAGAAAGAGGGTCGCAACGACCGCAAAGTTTGAAATGTGCATAGGTTCTCCGAGAACAAGGGCGGCAATACTGCGGGGCTGCCGCCCTTATTCCGTATTTCTTTCAACAACGGGTTGATTACACGCGCCGAGTCTGAAGATTAGATGAAAAGGATGAGGAACTAGCTAGAGGGATGGGTTGATGAGGAAATCAATCGGTGCGCATGGGCTTTCCTTGCGGATCGATCCGGTCACGGCTCAACCTCGCGTATGATATTTTCGATGGTCTGCCCTGTGGGTGCGGACTCGATGGCGTCACACCGTAATGATCTTCAAGAAAGATCTTCCCGAAAAAACCATGGACAAGAAATTTCGCGTGTTTGCCACCTGCGACATTGGAGAAGCCATTGATGTGCTGCGCAAGCGGGGATATGAGGTAGAAGTCTATCCCCATCCGGAAGCGCCGCCGAAGAGTCTGATTCTCGACAAGGTGAAGTCGGGCGTGGACGGGTTGATCACGACGCTGCGCGATCCGATTGATGCGGAGGTGTTTGAGGCGGGCAAGGGCAAGTTGAAAGTCGTGGCGCAGATTGCGGTGGGGTTTGACAACATCAACCGCGCGGACGCCAACCGCTACAAGATTCCGTTCACCCATACCGCCGATGTGCTGACAGAAGCGACCGCGGAGTTTGCATTTTTCATGATGGGAACCCTGGCGCGGAAAATGTGGACGGCGGAGCATCTGACGCGCGAGCACCAGTGGGGATACTGGCATCCGTACCTGCCGTTTTTGGGGGATGAGGTTACCGGCAAGACTGTGGCCGTGATTGGGACCGGGCGCATCGGGCTGGCGTTCATCAAAAAATCCGTTGGGTTCGATATGAACGTTCTCTGTTATGACCCGGCGTATGAAAATCAGGCGTTTGTGCGGACGATTCAGGAGATCCACGACCTGCGGCACGCACGGGGGTTGGTGAAAGACAAGGCGTGGATCAAATATGTGCCGTTCGAGGAGGCGCTGCGGGGGGCGGACTTTGTCAGTGTGCATGTGCCGCTGTTGCGGGCCGGGGAGAGCGCGACGCCGACGTACCATCTTTTCAATGAGAAAACGTTGAGTCTGATGAAGTCGACGGCGTACCTGGTGAATACGTCGCGGGGGCCCGTCGTGGACGAGGCGGCGCTGGCACTGGCGTTGCGGGAAAACTGGATTGCAGGGGCTGCGCTGGACGTTTATGAGCAGGAACCGCTGCCGGCGGATTCTCCGCTGCGCGATCCGGCGATTGCGGACCGCTGCCGGTTGATGCCGCACTTTGCCAGCGCGGCACGCATCACGCGGCTCTCGACCGATCCGGACAAGGGGATGGCGGGGAGATGCGCGCAGGGGCTGATCGACGTGCTCGAGGGAAACTACGGCGGAGACGTCACAAAGATGCCCTATGTTGTTAATAAGGAAGGGTTTGGGAAATAGTCCTGATTCCCGGAGGAATCACGCTCGGTACGGGGTTTAACTTAAGAGGCAGCAGAACGTTTCATGGCACTGTGGCACCCGCCTGCGGGTACAATATGGGCTCGGGTTGTTGAGTCCAAGGATCTGAATGAAAATGAATAAGAGACTGTTGCGGATCGTTCCTTGCTTGCTGCTTTGCGCTTCGGCCTTAGCGCTGGATTCCGATGGCCGGCCGCAGTTGAAGCTGGTGCCTGCGCCAAAAGAAGTGCAACTGCGTGATGGCGGGTTTCAGGTGGGGCCGCGGACCAAGATTTTCGTGCAACTTGGGCACCAGTCGGAGGATCGCATTGCCGCCGAAACCCTGGCGGAAGAGGTGGCGGACCAGTCGGGGTTGAAACTCGACATCCTGGGCATGAAGGCCGCGGGCAAGGCGGAGGACGGCTCGATTGTGCTGGCCCGGTTGCAGGACTCGCGGGTACGGCGGTTTCTGGCGCAGAACGGACTTAAGGCTGACGACCTGGTGGGCGAGGATGGCTACCTGCTGTTCTCCGACAAGTCGCATCTGATTGTGGCGGCCAACACGGGGCAGGGATTGTTCTATGGCGTGCAGACGCTGCGCCAGTTGCTACGGCCGGCGGGCAAGGGTCTGATGTGTCCGGCGGTTGGAATTCGGGACTGGCCTAGCCTGGAGAGGCGCAGCGCGCAGGATGACCTGAGCCGCGGGGCGGATCCCGAGTTTTTGAAGAAGCAGTTCCGCGCGCCGGGCGCGTAGTTCAGGCGTCCCTCCGGGACGCGGTTCCATCCTTTCCAACTTACCCGGCGTTGAAACGCCGGGCTATTTTCGGGCGCGCCTCCGGCGCTTGGTTTCTCCTGCGCTCACTTCATCGGCGCTTGGGTTCATCGTGCTTGGTTTCATTTGTTGCTTGTGGATTCGAGACGGGCTCGCTGCACCTTCCCGAACGTGCCACCCTTCGAGCAGTTCTTCCCACCGATCGCATAGAATCCATCCATGTTTTCTGATCGAACGAACTGGAAGCTGACGCAGAACCGGTTTACTGTGGCGCTGGAAGAGGCGCGTGCGGGCGGGGCGAAAGTTCTCGATCTTACGGTTTCGAACCCTACGCGGGCAGGCTTGCGTTTCGACGAGCAGGCAATCCTGGGAGCTCTGGCGTCGCCGCGGGCTCTGGATTACGATCCGCGATCGAAGGGGCTGCCCGAGGCGCGGGAGGCGGTGGCGCGGTATTACCGCGAAGAGCACGGGATTCACGGTCTGGACGCGGAGCAGATCGTTCTGACGACGAGTACCAGCGAGGGATATTCGTTCGTCTTCCGCTTGCTATGCAACGCAGGGGATGAGTTGCTGGTGCCGAAGCCGAGTTATCCGCTGTTTGAGTTTCTGGCGGATTTGCAGGACGTGAGGCTGGTGCCGTATCCGCTGATCTACGATCACGGATGGCAGATGGATTTTCCGTCTCTGGAGAAAGCCGTGACAGCGCGGACGCGGGGCGTGGTGGTGGTGCATCCGAATAATCCGACCGGGTCGTATGTGCAATCGGGCGAGGTGGAACTGCTGAATGCATTTTGCCGAGCGCGGGGGCTGGCGTTGGTTGCGGATGAAGTGTTCTTGGATTATGGGCTGGAGACCTCGGGGGCTAAAGCCCCAGCCCAAGAGGAGCACAATCGCAGTGCTGAAAGCGCTGCGCCACCCAAAATCGGACAAGGGGACGGTCGGCATCGCAGTTTTGCGGGGAATCAGGATGTGCTGACGTTTACCCTGAGCGGGCTGTCGAAGGTCGCGGCGTTGCCGCAGATGAAGGTGGCGTGGATGGTGACCAGCGGGCCGCGGGAGGAAGTGGCGGCGGCGATGGGGCGGCTGGAGGTCATTGCCGACACTTATCTTTCGATGAATGCGCCGATTCAATGGGCTGTGCCGGTGCTGCTGGAGCAGAGGAAGAGTATCCAGCGGCAATTGCTGGAGCGGGTGAAGGGGAATCTTGCAGAACTGGATCGGCAGCTTGCCGAGCAGAAGAGTTGCCAGCGGCTGAGCGTGCAAGGCGGATGGTACGCGGTGTTGCGGGTTCCAGTGACACGGTCCGATGAGGAGCTGGCGATCGAACTGGTGCGCGAGAAGTCGGTGCTGGTGCATCCCGGTCATTTTTATGATTTTCCGAGCGACGGATACTTAGTGCTGAGTTTGATTACGCCGGAGGGGGAGTTTCGGGACGGGATTGGGAGGGTGTTGGGGTATTTGGATTCGTAGGTGGTGGTGGGCCCGCCGTACGGGCTGGCCAATTCTCAGTTGGAGAAAGCGTGATAGCGACAGCGGCGGCGGTCTGAATGTCAGCGATGATCTTGAAGTGTCGGTCCGGCGGCCAGATTAAAAAAGGAGATCAGACTACTCTCTACGGAAAACCGGCAGAAATCGAGTTGTGGCGTTTGATCCAGGCGACTCGGAAGCAACTTTGCACATGCAGGGATCTGGCAGCGGCGTGCTAATTATGGATCCAGCGGTTTCGCGTCGTAATTTTGGCCCGAGAGACCAGATTGGCGAGTAGGGGGAGGATTTGGAATTTGCCTCGTGCTTAAACCATTACGGACGTGCCTGACTGACACTAGCCCTGCCAAACATGCTTACCGCACCGGCACGTCACGGTTTCGGTAGGTATTTGCTTGGTCAATTGCTTTTTGCAGATGGGGCACGGTTTAGTCATCACGTACGTCATAGTCTTGCTCCTCGAGTGCCTCAATGGCGAAAGCGGTTACAAGCTCTATACAATTCGATGCTACCAACTCGGATTCCAACCTGTCTGGTCAAGAACGCTCACATCAGGGCCCGCTTCGCGTCCCTGCCGTCTCTCAGGAGCCGCCGCTTGCACGATTGTTGTCGTAACAGTGCCTTCCCTTGCAGCCGTGCGGGCGTCCCCAGGCGGCGGGAGAGTCGGCGCGACGGACGCTAGCGCTACTAATGCCTCAGTGCTTTACCAGGAACGGATTGCTTTCTTTTTCTTCGCCTATCGTGGTCAGCGGGCCGTGGCCGGGGATAACTAGCGTGTTATCGGGCAAGGAGCGAACCAGGTCGTGCAGGGAACGCATGATCTTTTCCGTGGAGCCGCCGGGGAGGTCGGTGCGGCCGATGGAGCCGGCGAAGAGCGTGTCGCCGGCGATGAGTTTCTTCTCCGCCGAAAAATAGAGGCAGATGCTACCTTCGGTGTGACCTGGCGTCTCGATTACGTGGGCTTCTAGTGAGCCTGTGGTCAATTTGTCGCCGTCGCCGATGCTGCGGTCGATTTCGACTTTTCCAGGAGAGCGCATGCCGACCCAGGCGGCCTGCTCATCGAGCATCTTCAGAAGAGCATAATCATTCTGGTTGAGCAGGATAGGAGCGCCTGTGGCGGCGCGGAGTTTCATGGCTCCGCCGACGTGGTCGATATGGGCGTGGGTGATGACGATCTGCTTGACCTGCAGGCTATGCTTGCGGATGAGGGCGAGAACGTCTTGAATGTCGTCGCCCGGGTCGATGACCATGGCCTCGCGGGTAGTTTCGTCGCCGATGACGGAACAGTTGCATTGCAGCGGGCCGACGGGGAGGATTTCGTGGATCATGGGCCTATTGTAGCGAGGACCGTGTAGCGCCGCCGTCCCGGCGGCTGTCGGGAGGGGCGTCCCGCCCGCCGCGGCGAGGGCGAGACGCCCTCGGGACAGCCGGCAAGATGCCGGCGCTACCTCGGCACCCACTTGCCGTGCAGGCCAGGCAGGGGAGACAATACGGGCCGCGTGCTTGGAGGGTCTGTGGCAGCAAAATACCGTCAGCATGGTTATCAGGACCGCGACCAAGAGTCGCGCAAAGGATCGGGAGAGAAGTCTGGGGGCGCGGCTCCGCCGCCGAAGCGAGACAACACCTTTGGACCCCGCCCCGTCAATCTGCCCGGTACGCACGCGGTTTCACGATGTACGGAGTGCGGTACCGTGTTACCGGGAATGCCGACCGGCGGGAAGTGTCCAAAGTGCGGGTTTGAGCTGCATTCGTGCAAGCAGTGTACGTATTTCGATCCGGGGAGCCGGTTTGAGTGCATGCAGCCCATCAAGGAGCGGATTGCGAAGAAAGATGCGGGGAATGATTGCGCGTTGTTTGAGATTCGTGTGACCAGGGAGAAGGAGACGTCGACGCCCGCCAGTCTGCGGCCGAATGATGCCCGGCAGGCGTTTGAAAATCTATTCAAGAAATAGGAACTGCAAGGGGCGATCACCACAGCGGGCACTGAGGTTCACCGAGGAGATCCCGGCCCGAACTAGGGGCGCGGTTCAGCAAGACCTGCGGAGCTTCGCTCCGCGGACAGCCGGGGGCGGCTGTCCCCACAAAAACCTGGACGAACGCTCCCTACGCGAGTACCTACGGTTTTTGCGTTGGTCTTATCAGGATCTCACTGACAAACGATTGCGGGGCTTGCGTCACCAGCATGGCTACGGCGTGGGCGATGTCGTCCGGCTGGAGCATCTTCGCGGGATCTTTGCCGGCATGCGGGCTTAGTTCCGTTTCGGTCGAACCGGGGCAGATCACGGATGCGCGGATATTGTGTGGGCGCAGTTCTTCCGCGATGGAGTAGGTCAGGCCATTGAGCCCCCACTTAGAGGCGGCGTAGGCGGCGCCGTTGGGGAGTGCGTTTTTTCCGGCCAGGGACGAGATGTTGATGATGTGTCCGGAGTAGGCCCGAATCATCAATGGGGCGAAGACGCGGATGGCGAAGTAGACGCCGCGCAGGTTGGTGTTGAGAATGCGATCCCAATCTTCGGGCGCAAGGTTGTGGAGCGGTTCGTTGAAGCCGCCGACGCCGGCGTTGTTGACCAGGATATCGAGGCGTCCGAAAGTGCTGTCGACGCGGGCGGCGGCGTACTCGAGCTGATGCAGGATGGTGACGTCGCAGGGGATGACTTCGGTTTTGCCTCCGGCGTCGAGAATTGCCTGCGCGGTGGAGTCGAGCGTGGACTGCGTGCGTCCGCAGAGGACCGCGGTGGCGCCGAGTTTGGCAAGCTTGCGGGCAATGGCGGCACCGATTCCGCGGCCTGCTCCGGTGACGACTGCGACTTGCCCGGCTAGGGGTTGCCCGGTGTCCATAGAAAAGGCTCTCCTACGAATGGGTTTAGCATGCGACAGTGGGGACGACGAACATCCACCCTGCCCGCTATGCGCATCTTAACAATAAAGTGGAGGACGAATGGAAGTCGCTTGCCTTCGGCGGAAGAGGTACTTATAATCCGGCCAACCGGGAAAACGGGTCAGGGCGCCTTTGCGTTCCAGCGGGGGCACCTCTTCTCCCGGGGCCCTGCCAGGAAGCCGGCATTCCAAAGCAGGATTTGGACGCAGAGCGGTCCAGATGGAATGCAGTTGCTGCTGAGCGTTAAAGAATACGTTTCCCAGAAAAGCTATTTCCCGAAGATCCAAGGAGCCATACTGATGAAAAAGATTCTGCTTACGGTTGTGCTTGGGGTTGCTGTGGGCGCGGTGGCACAGAGTACGGCGCCGCCAGCTCAGGGACAATCGGCCACGCCGCCAGCACAGGCACAGGCTGCTGCTCCGGCGGCCGCGCCACAGGCTGCGGCGCCCGCGCCACAAACTGCGGCACCGGTAATCAAAGATCCCGCCGAATACAACGCCTACGTGGGAGCAGTACAGCAAACGGATCCCAACGCCAAGATCAGCGGGCTGGAGGCGTTCGTCACACAGTATCCCAACAGCGTGATGAAGAACCAGGCGCTCGAAATCCTGATGGGGACATACCAGCAGGCCAACAATCCGAAGAAGACCATGGAGACGGCCACCAAGCTGGTGACGGCGGATACGTGCAATGTGCGCGCTCTGGCGCTGCTGGCGTACTTTGACCGCGTGATGGCGCAGGGTGGGGATCCGAACGCGAAGCAACTTCTAACGGACGGCAAGAAATACGGTCAACAGGGGCTCGATTGCCTGCCGAAGTTTGCGAAGCCCGACGGCACTTCTGATGCAGACTTTCAGAAGACAAAGGACCAGATGACCGGAATTTTCCATGCGGCCATCGGCATCGCGTGTCTGCAGGACAAGGATAATGCCTGCGCGGTCACGCATCTGAAGCCTGCCGTGGACGCAAGCCCGGACACGCAGAAGGACTTCAGCCTGGTGTATCCGCTGGCGCTGGCGTACTTGGGGCAGACGCCGCCGGATTCTCAAAATGGAATCTGGTATGCGGCGCGCGCCGCATCGGCGGCTCCTGCCGCGGCCCAGGCACAGGTCGAGAAATACGCGCGCTCGCAGTACGTGAAGTTCCACGCGGGAGACGACGGCTGGGCGGAATTTCTGGCTGCGGCCAAGGCTAACGGTCCGCAGGTTGCCGTCAAGCCCGCGCCCACACCGGCGGAGCAGTGCCACACAATGGTGGCCGCGAAGAAGCCGGAAGAGATGAACTTTGCGGAATGGCAGTTCACATTCACCAACTGCTCGCCGGAAGATCAGAACATGGTGTGGACGGCCATCAAGGGCAAGGCGGTACAGATGAATGGCTCAATCATCAGCACCACCCCCACCGAGTTCATGATTGCCGGCAGTTCGGACGACATCGACGCAAAGAAGGCGGACATTACCTTGAAGTTCGAAGAGAAAATTCCGCTGCGGATGATTCCGAAAGATGGAGCCAGCTTCGACTTCCAGGGCGAACCCGCATCGTACACACCGAATCCGTTCATGATGGTCATGGAGAAAGGCCAACTGCTGAAGGCTAAGGCGGCGCCTCCGGCGACGAAGAAGCCGCCAGTGCACCGCAAGCCGGCCGCCCAATAGCAGACCGCGCTTACACAATCAAGGCAGCCCGCGAGGGCTGCCTTGATTTTTTGGTTGGGTCAAGATGGGCGAGAAGGCTAGCAGGCGGCAGGCGGCCCACGTCTTGCGCTCCGCGCAGTATCCTGTGCAACTGGAGTCCGATTGCCTAGCGGACGATCTTCTTTTCCAGCGTGACGGGGCGGGCGCTGCGGGGCGGGCGCTTGACGCCATCGCGGAGCTGGCGAACGTCAATCTTGAGCTCGCTGATCGTGCGGCTCAGGGTGTTGCGGTGCATGCCCAGTTCGCGGGCAGCGCGGCACTGGTTGCCCTTGTTCTCCTGGAGCACGGTCACGATGAACCGTTTCTTGAATTCACGCACTCCTTCGGAATAGAGAATATTGCTTCTGTACATTTGCAGGATAAGTGCTTCCAGTTGATCTTTCACGCAGCATCTCTCTCTTTGCTATGGATTTTTCACTGCACCGCGACCTATTTCGGCGAGGAAGCAGGGGAGCCGGTTAACTGATGCGGAGCCTGATGGAGCAGCTGAAGACCCTGATCGAAACGCAGCCTCAGTTCGGTCGGCGCCAGCCACTTCGCGGCATGCCCCACGACAAGGAAGTAAGGTGCCAGTCGTGAATTCTGCAACAGCTTCGAAGTTGGCTCGAATGCCGTCATGCCCATCAGGATCACCGCTACCATCAACCCGCCCTTCAGCAACCCCAAGACTGCGCCGAGGAAACGGTCAAGACCGCTGAGTCCGGATTCTTTCATCACCCAGCGGGCGAACCTGGCGGCTAGGCCGAACAGGAGCACGATGGCAAAAAAGATGATCAGGAAGCCGAGAATCTCAGCCAACCACCCATTCTTCAAAAACGATTCCAGCCACTCCGCGAGGCGGCGGTACTGCCACGCCGCCACGATGTAACCAACGACCAGCCCCGCTATGGTCAGGGCCTCGGAAAAGAAGCCCTGCATGGCGGCTGTGACCACGTTGAGGAGCACCAACGCACAAATGATCCAGTCCGCGAGGGTCATACCACGCTCCCACGGGTCGACATCGTACCAGACACCCGGTTACACATCCAGCTTGTGCCCCGTAAGCTGGAAGTACGCCTCAAGGTACTTTTCGCTGGTGCGACGAGCCACGTCCGGCGGCAAGGCCGGGGCGGGCGGTTGCTTGTTCCAGTGAATTTGCTCGAGGTAATCGCGAACGTACTGCTTGTCATACGAATCCTGCGGCCGTCCGGGAGCGTACTTGTCGGCGGGCCAGAAGCGGGAGGAATCCGGAGTGAGGACTTCGTCGGCCAGAGTTATGCCCTTGGCGGTGCGTCCAAACTCGAACTTGGTGTCGGCGATGATGATACCGCGCTGGCGAGCGTAGGCTGCGGCCTTCTTGTACACATGCAGCGTGAGATCGCGAAGATGACTGGCGGTTTCGACCCCCACGATCTTGCACATCTGGTCGAAGGAAATGTTCTCATCGTGCCCGGTTGTGGCCTTGGTGGACGGTGTGAAGATGGGCTCGGGCAAGGCGTCGGATTCTTTCAGGCCCGCGGGAAGCTGGATGCCCGAGACCTTGCCGGTTGCCTTGTATTCCTTCCAGGCCGAGCCTGAGATGTAGCCGCGTACGACGCACTCTACCGGGAACATTTCGGCGCGCTGCACGAGCATGGAACGTCCGCGCAACTGGTCGGCGTACTTGCGAACCGCCGGTGGGTACTGGTCGACATCGGCGGTGATGAGGTGGTTCGGTACGATGTCGGCAAGGTAGTCGAACCAGAACAGGGAAATCTGGCTGAGCACGCGTCCCTTGTGGGGGATGCCGGTGGCCAGAATGTAGTCGAAGGCCGAGATGCGATCGGTGGCGACGAAAAGCAGTTGCTGCTCGCCCACGTTGTAAACGTCACGCACCTTGCCGCTGGCGTGAAGGTGGAGATCGGGAAAGTCAGTTTGTAAGAGGACGGTATCGAGAAGTTCGGGGCTCATGATGAAATTCTACAGGGAAGGAGCGAGGCGTATTCTAGCTGGTCATAAAAAATTGTCAACGATTCTGATCACACTGCGGGTGCATCGCGCCATCTGTCCGGCCCAAACATGTTGACAGCAAAGCGGATACCCGAGAAGGCGCACTGGACAAAGGCTTACAGGTGCGCGGGGTTGTGGAAAAGCTGAGGATGGGAGTGGATATCGTGGGCGTAACAGCGCCTAGCTTTTGGCTTTGTGTCGTCAGACACTTGTACCGCCATCAACCACTTCCCGACCGTTAGCTGCACGTCCCTGTCGCTGGCAAACTCTCCGCGGTCAGCTTCTGACAGAGCCTTCTCGGCTTCCTCGATTTGCCAGGTGTTCAGGGACATATACCAGCGTCTAACCAATTCTCAGCCGGTCCCCCCGAAGCGGACTGAGACCAGCTTCGATACTCCGGGCTCCTGCATGGTCACGCCGTAA
>JADGNP010000454.1 GCA_017883425.1 Candidatus Sulfotelmatobacter sp.
GAGACGCATTTGTCGATGGCTGGTTCAAGACCGGAGACATCGGCAATCTAGATGAGGACGGATTTCTGTCGGTCACCGATCGCAAGAAGGATCTGCTCAAGACATCGGGTGGAAAATTTATCGCGCCGCAGCCGGTCGAAAATTCTCTGAAGCTCAACGCGCTGATAGGAACAGCGGTGGTACTGGGAGACCGGAGGAAATTCGCTGCAGTGATAATCTCACCTTCGTTTCCTTTGCTGGAAGAATGGGCGCGTGCCAACCACATAGCTTTTTCATCCCGCGAAGAATTGGTTGCCAACCCGAGGGTCAAGGCCCTCTATGAAGGCATCGTGGGCGAGGTGAACCGGGGCTTGGCCCGCTTCGAAACGTTGAAAAAAATTCTGCTGGTGCCGGATGAATTCACCGCAAACGATGGCACTCTCACCCCGACCTTGAAACTTCGCCGCAAGGCCATCGAGGAGCGCTATCGCAAGCAGATCGATGACCTGTACAAGGAAGCGGAAACTTCCGTAGTGGCATAGCGGCGAGGGTCCCTCGCATCCCTTCAATTCTCGGTCTATATCTATAGCCTAAAACTTCAGCCCAACGGCGCTGCTGAGGAATGCAGCGATGGGCGACATGGTGCGGCAGCCGGTGACGAACATCGACATGAACTTGGAGCGGCAGACTTGTTTGTCGGTGAAGTCTACGGCGGTGCCGAGATCGCGCAACTTGAGATCCTCCACGAATTCGTGATCGGCAGGGAAGCCGCGGGGTGGGCGACGGAGCTTGCTGGCGTCGTCCCAGTTCAGGAGTTTGCGGACCGCCCGCCATTCCTCGGGGCGCGCCACGATGGCGCTCCGGACCTTGAGCAGGGTCGGTGGCTCGGGATGCCACAGGCCCGACGCGGCGAAGCAGCCACCGGGCTCAAGATGGAGATAAAAGCCGGGAGAGTGAACGTCCTTGCCTCGATGGGAAAACCGCATGGCGACGTGCGTCTTGTAGGGACGCTTGTCATGGGAGAATCGCGTGTCGCGGTAGATGCGAAACATGGATCCGCGCGACGGTCGTGGATCGGCGACGAGATGAGGCGTAATGTCGCTTAAGGGTACGGCGAAGTCGGTGATAAAACGCAGGACTGGCTGGCGTACGAAGGTTTCCCATTCTTCCTTGTGGGCCTGGAACCAGTCGCGCTTGTTGTTACGCTTGAGGCGGGTGAGAAACCGGAAGAGCTCGGCGGTAAAGTAAACGGGCATTGAAGATAGGGTAGAAAGGGTCGGAGAAAAAGTAAAGTCTGGGAGGTGGAGGGAGTCGCCATTTGACGCCAGTCGAAGCGCCATGCTTCGATGAGAAGTGCCGAGCCGCAAACCTGCTCTCCCGGTGGACGCAATTCTGCCGGAGATTCTTGATTCCTTAACGCTGCACCCGAACCTTGTGATTGTAGCCGCTCCGGGTGCGGGGAAGACAACCCGAGTGCCGCCCGCGCTTCTGGGGATCGTGAGGGGCGAAATAGTTATACTCGAACCGCGTCGGATCGCGGTGCGGCTGGCGGCGCGTCGAGTCGCGTGGGAGCTCGGCGAACAGGTCGGCGAGACAGTCGGCTATCAAATCCGGTTTGAAGAAGCGGTAGGCCCACGCACGCGGCTGCGATTTGTCACCGAGGGCATACTGACCCGCCGTCTGCTTTCCGATCCGTCCCTGAAGGGCGTGGCTGCAGTCGTGCTCGACGAATTCCATGAGCGCCACCTTGAAAGCGATCTGGCGCTGGCATTGTTGAAACGCCTGCAGCGGACGCGGCCCGATCTCCGAATTGTGGTAATGTCGGCGACTCTCGATGCCGAGCCTGTGGCTCAATATCTTGACCGTTGTCCCATCGTCCGTTCCGAAGGAAAGCTGTTCGACCTTTCGATCAAACATCTGCCGTACTCGCCGGAACCACTCGAAGCACAGGTCAGGAATGCCGTGGAGCTGCTGGTCGACCCGGAACACTCCGGCGACACTCTGGTGTTCCTGCCGGGAGCGGTGGAGATTCGTCGCGCAATGCGGGCGTGCGACGCGGTTGCGCGACGGGCTGGATTGCTGGTGCTGCCTCTGCACGGCAGCCTGCCGCCGAAGGAACAGGACCGGGCGCTTTCTCCGGCGTCTCAACGCAAACTGATTCTTGCTACCAATGTCGCGGAAAGCTCAGTTACGGTTGAGGGCGTAACTGCAGTGATCGACAGTGGCCTGGCGCGTTTCGCGAGCTACTCCCCTTGGAGCGGGTTGCCGACGCTTCACGTCGGCCGGGTGAGCAAGGCTTCGGCGCAGCAGAGAGCCGGCAGGGCGGGGCGTACCGCACCGGGCCGCGTGCTGCGTCTTTACACCGAAGAGGATTACTCGCGTCGCCTCGATCAGGATGCGCCGGAGATTCTGCGTAGTGATTTATCTCAGCTTTGCCTTGCCCTGCGAGCGATGCGGATTGCACAGGTCAACGATATCGTCTGGCTGGATGCTCCTGCCGCGGCCGCAGTGCACCGGGCCGAGTCGCTGCTGGATCGCCTGGGTGCCAGAGGAGACATGGCGCAGCGTCTGGCGCGGTATCCGCTTCCTCCCCGGCTGTCGCGAATTCTGGTGGAGGCTGTGGAGCGCGGTGTGGGGGAGAACGGCTGTGTAGCCGTGGCCCTGCTCGGGTCGGGCGTACGCGTCGAAAAGAATGATCTCCTCGCCGCTATGGATTTGGAGCAGGACCATCGCGTGCTGCAGCACATCGCGCAGCTCCGCAGAATTGCGCGGATCTCCGGGCAGAAGAATCATAACGACGACGCTCTGCTCATGTCCGTACTCGCCGGGTTTCCCGACCGTGTGGCGCGGTTGCGAACCGGGAACCAGGTGCTGTTATCGACGGGCGCATCGGCAGAGTTGGCGGGCGAGCCTCCGCCGTATGAGTTCATGGTCGCGGTAGATGCCGAGGACCGTAAAGAGAAACCACTGCCGCTGATCCGAATGACGGCACGCATCGAACCGGAGTGGCTGATTGATCTGTTTCCGGATCGGGTGAAGGACCAATCCAGCGTGGTGTGGAATCGTGTGGCGGAGCGCGTGGAGGCGGTGAGCGCGCTGCTATATGACGAGCTGGTGATTCAAGAATCACGAGGCGCGGTGCCCGATGCGCGAGCCGCGGCCGAACTGCTCGCTCAGAAGGCACTGGAAGCCGGCATCGAGCGTTTCGTCGACGTGGATGCTCTGAATGAGTTCATGGGGCGAGTCGAATTTGCTGGCGTCGAGATGCCGGATGTCCCGCAGGCACTACGTGAACTGTGTTTGGGACTGCGGAGCTTTGCCGAGTTGAAAAAGGGGTCAGAGAACTTAATTCCTGCCATCGAACAGAAGATGCGGGCGCGACGGTTCCATGAGATCGCCCCGTCAACCATCCGCTTGCAAAAGGGGCGCCAGACCAAGGTGCACTATGAACGCGGCAAACCGCCTTGGATCGCATCCCGCCTGCAGGATTTCTTCGGCATGCGCGACACGCCGCGAATTGGACCCGAGCGAACGCCGGTGGTGATCCACCTGCTGGCTCCAAATCAGCGGCCTGTGCAGACGACGACGGATCTTGCGGGATTCTGGGAGCGACTCTATCCCCAAGTGCGCCGCGAATTGATGCGACGCTATCCAAGGCACGCTTGGCCGGAACGGCCGTAACGTTCTAGTCTTCTAACTTAAACACTCGTTCCATCAGCACCCATTTCTCGCCGGGCTTGGCTTCGGGTAACGATTTCTGAAACGTCCCCATGAGCGTCTCCCACTCTTGCACTCTAGGGTTGAGTTGGTCGGCCTTAGTCTTAGCGGCGAACGAGAAAGACTCGTTCACCTCCATGATCATGAACATGCGCGTTCCCAGCAGATAGATTTCCATGTCCTCGATGCCGGAGTCTTTGATGCTTCGGGTAATCTCGGGCCAAATCTTCTCGTGATAGCGCTTGTATTCGGCGATCAGCTTGGGATCGTCTTTCAAGTCGAGCGTCAGGCAGAAGCGTCGTTTCATTCGACCTCGGTGGCGGGAATGGCCAAGGGGGTACCCGGGTTCGCGACCGCAGCGGGCCGATATCCCCACATTGCGAAGTAGAAAACGTAAGCATGACAGACCAGTGGAACCACAAACGCGCGTTGGATATTCCAGGCATCGGAAATCCTGCCCATGATCGCTGGGCAGACGGCTCCTCCAATGATTGCCATAACCAACAGGGAAGATCCCAGCTTCGTGTACGGGCCCAGGCTCTTCAAGCTCAGCGCGAAAATAGTGGGAAACATGATGGAATGGAAAAAGCCGATCAGCACAATGGCCCAGGCTGGCGCGGCACCCGACGCGAATAGGACTACGAGAAGACAGAGCAGCGAGCCACCAGCAAACAAGCTGAGCAGGCGGGGCGCCGCGACTTTTTGCATGATGGCTGAACCCGCGAAACGCCCGATCATGAAACCTGCCAGATGCGCTTGCAGGTAGTGGGCAGCTGCTTTTTCATGAGTGCCGGGCAGGGTGAACTCGGCGAATCGAATAATAAAGCTCGCTACGCCGACCTGCGCGCCTACGTAGAAGAACTGGGCGATCACGCCCTTGATCAAATGTCGAAAGGCAAAGGTGCCGCTGAGCTTCGCGTCCGAAGGCTCGAGGCCCTCCATGCTGGTCTCGCGGATTTCCGGCAGTTTCGTCAGGAAGATAAGCAGCGCAACGAACAGAAAGACCCCGGTGATTACCAGATAAGGG
>JADGNP010000001.1 GCA_017883425.1 Candidatus Sulfotelmatobacter sp.
TCCTGGTTTTCCAGCGCTCGCACCAGAAAGCTGGCCTTGTCCTCCTTGATCCATCGAGTCACACAATTGAGGATTTCGGTCTCGCTCAAATGCTCCCCGGCGATCCGGAGTGCCTGGGTGGTTAAGTCGGAGGAATGGCCGGGAGCGTCCTGCGGAAGAGGGCGGTTCTCATCGGTGGAAAGGCCCGGCTCAGCCGGCAGGATCGCCCCACCCCGCCGCAGGAGTTCCTTAGCCTCCTGGACTCCGCTCCAGCTCAAGTAATTGATCAATTTGCGCGAAATCCGTTTCAACAGGGCAGGGTCCGTGTCGCGCAGGAACTCAAGTACGATCCGCCATTCCCCCTGAGCGGTCGCTGCTGCATCCGCCGCTGCCCAGCCCTCGAATGCGGCTCTCAGGCGCCGTTGAGTGACCGCGCTTGCGATTCGCTCGGCAATCGTCTCAATCAGCTTGCGCTCTTCTTTGAGAAACGGGCCTTCGTCGGATCGCGGCATCTCTCGCCGGTAGGAAACTTCGACCGTTCCAACCGTCTCACCCTGCGCGACGATGCTGGCCTTCTGCACCCATGGCGTGGTTTGGAAATCTGGCGGTTGGATTGTCAGGTTCTCAAACAGGATCCGAGCTTGACAGTCGTGCGGGTATTGCCAGCCGGGCGGAAGGACTTCGATGATGCCACGGAAAATCTCTTCCAGAGGTCGGGCTGCCTGGCTCAGCAGTTCGCCCACATGATACAGGCAGTTCAATTCCTTGGCCCGCTCCTGTAGAGCATGGAGCATGGTCCCGAATTGGGTTTCGTCCGGCTTCACTTTTTTGCTTGACTCGTATTGTCTCGGGTCTGCGACAGGATTACTCCTCTCGCGGTCCGCCCATCGACGCGCACCGAGAGCCTCGCTGTGGGGCGCACATGGCGAATGAGCTCCGTCTCGTGCACAACAGGCTGCCGGTTCAGCCAATCCCAATTGACTCCAAAGGGGCGCCCGTGTTGCACCATGAAATAGCTTGCTCGAAAGCTCGACAGGTTGTGAAAGAAGTGCGAGCCCTGGCTCAACTCCACATTCATCTCTGGTAGCGTCGTCTCGACAATCGCTCGTGCCCCAGAGATCTGGCTCCAGTCAACAGGGATGCCGAGCGATGGATGGGAACTGCCCCAGCGGCCGAATCCAATCAGCAGGAAGGGGCGCTTCTGATCCCGCAGTTCCCAGTTTATCGACTGCAACTGCTGAGCGATGACCGGCGTGTGCAATGGCGAGAATTTGTCGGGTCGCACGAAGACAATATCTTGTATGTCATCAGCGGTACCGTTGCCCATTACCATGTCCGACGCAACAATAGCGCGGGGATCGGAGAGATCCTCGACCGTGACGTCTACCACTTGATCGGAAACCACCATGGAACGAACCTGCAGGAATCCCAGGCGCGTCCGCGGATGTTCCCCGGGCCGGCCTTGCAACGTGATGGCGAACTCGATCTCCACCTTGGCATTAACAGTTTTCTCCGACGCGTGGAGCAGAGCCTTCACCAAGTCGTTCAGTGGGAACTCCTCCTGCACCAGCATCGGAGCGAAATTCAAGATCCGCGGTCCCCGAGATCCAATACCCGGGACGACGCGGTCGCGTTCCGGATCGTAGGTTGAGGCAAGGGAATCCAAGGCCTCGTCGGTTTCGGCATCGGCTAGATCAGCCTGTACCAGGTATTCGGTCTCACTGACCGGATCGTAAGCGGGTGGCTTGCCCATGTTGACTGCCCAAAACTCTGTTTGGGTGCCCTTTAGCAACTCCTGCACCGAAGCGAATGGGGGTGGTTTCTTCGGATATGCCGGTGAAAAAGTCCAGGCTATGCCGCCGTCCACAATCGTCTTCCCCAACCCCAGTGCCAGCGTAACCACGCCATCTTCAGGGCGCGCGGGTTCAAACGCATAGAAGTTGTAGGAACGCGCTACGCCAGAAATGTCAGGATAAAAGCGGTCTCCTCTCCGCTGGCCGACTACTTCCTGGATGATCACTGCCATCTTCTCTTCGCATGGCTTGGTCCCAGTAGTCCGGATGTACTCCCGCGCTTCGCGAAAGTACGTCGATGCGTACACAAACTTGATGGCCTCCACCAGTCGGCGAAATCGTGTGTCCGGATCGGGCTGGTTGTTGGGGATCATTTTGGTTGCGTAGACGCCGGCAAACGGACGCTCCAATGCGTCCTCAAGCAAGCTAGAGGAGCGGATTGCCAGAGGAGTCTTGACTTGAACGATCAGCGCGCGCAGATCACCGAGCAGTTCAACCGGGAGGTCGCCCTTCTGAAAGGCGTGGGCTATGCGGTCGTCTGGCATTTCGTCGAAGGGCAACTCGGCCAGACGGTTCTGGGCGATGAATTGATCAAAGCAGCCCGTCGCGATGACCGCCATGGTTGGGACGTTGATGTCAACATCAGAAAAGGAAGTGGAGTCGATCTGCTTGGCAAGGAGATCTTTGATGAACACCAATCCGCTGGCCTTGCCCCCGATTGAGCCGGAGCCGATCTGGGTACAGTGGAAGGTACCATCCCAGAACTTACGGTCGAAGACTGGTAATTCCGCAACAAGAGGCTTCAGGCCGCTCATCGAGACCTCCCACTGCATCATAGCGGATGCCGCACGTTTCAACCCGCACCGTCAGAGTGGCGCGCATCTACTTCGAGGCTGCTGACGACCGTTACACCCAGCCGCGTTCGTGGCATGCCTTGGCTACGCGACCGATCGCGATTGCGTAGGCAGCATCTCTCATATACAACTTTTCCCGGCGCGCCAGATCGGAGACCGCGAAGTATGCGGAAGTCATCTTCAGGTCGAGCTTCCCGAGGACTTCGTCTTTCTCCCAGAAATAGTTCATGTTGCTCTGCACCTGCTCGAAATAGCTGCAGGTCACGCCACCGGCATTCGCCAGAAAGTCGGGGATGAGCAAGATGTTGCGTTTCTGAATCTGAGCGTCGGCTTCCGGTGTGGTTGGCCCGTTGGCGCCTTCAGCGATGATGCGTACTCGGGGACCTATCCGGTTGACGTTGTCGCCGGTGATCTGGTTTTCCATCGCCGCCGGGATAAGAATGTCGACATCCTGCTCAAGCCATGCCTCTCCCGGCAGTACTTCATAGCCCAGTTCCTTGGCTTTACTTTTGTTGATCCCGCCAAAGTGATCGGTAATCGACGATAGCTGGCTGAGATCGATTCCGTGATTCTTGCGGTAGGTGTAGGGACACTGGTCCGACTGGTCCCAGCAGCAGACTGCGATGACTCGACCTCCCAACCGCTGGTAGAGTTCGATTGCGTAGTGGGCCACATTGCCGAACCCCTGGACGCTGGCCTGGGTATTCTCGGGCCGGATGCCCAGTTCTTTGAGCGCCTCGCGCAATGTAATTACGACGCCATAGCCAGTAGCTTCGGTTCGGCCGAGCGAGCCACCCATGCCGACGGGCTTGCCGGTAATGAAGCCGGGGAACCGGCCACCGTGGATCTTCTCAAACTCATCGAGCATCCAGAGCATGTGTTGCGCGTCTGTCATTACATCCGGGGCCGGTACATCGGTCACCGGGCCGACATCCTTTGCCACTTGGCGCACCCAGCCACGGCAAATCTGCTCCTGCTCCCGGGCGCTGAGATTATGCGGATCACAGATCACCCCACCCTTCGCCCCGCCCAGCGGAATATCCACCACGGCGCATTTCCACGTCATCCACATCGATAGAGCCCGTACTGTATCGATCGTCTCCTGCGGGTGGAACCGAATGCCACCCTTGCCCGGGCCACGTGCGTCGTTGTGCTGTACGCGGAAACCTCGGAAGACCTTCACCATCCCGTCGTCCATGCGTACAGGGATGGCAAACTGGTACTCGCGCAGCGGATAGCGCAGGAGATCTCTGGTGGCCGAGTCGAGCCCCAGGTATTCGGCTACTTTGTCGAACTGAGTCTGTGCGATCTGAAATGAATTGAATGCTTTGGAAGATTTTTTCGCAGGTGGGCCAGGAGCCCCTTTCGAAACTTCCTTTTCGACGTTGATGGGTTCCGTCAGTACGGGCTCCGGCATGGTCTTCTCCTTGTTCTTTCGCAGGCTAATCCAATTATCGCTCCCGTAATGGGAGGGTCCAATGTGATCATGCGCACATCCGCTGGTGATCCATACCCTGCGGAGTCACTCTGACGATGTCGTGGTCTTTCCTAATGTTGCCGCCAAACGCCAGCCATCCGAACTGCGGATGATCCACGATATAGGTCGCAGTATTCCAGGCATGGCCAAAGAAGTTCGGGCCGTAGTCGCCAGACAACGGGTCTGGCTTCAGCATATCCGGGAATCCATGGAAGGCCGCGGAAGCGAATCCTTCCTGATCGATGGTCGGTGAGTGCGCCCATGGTTCCACCGTAACCCACGCGCAGCGAGTAGAAATCGTCAGGATGTTCGCGATACTCGGCGACCCGGAGCGAGACTGAGCGCTGTAGGAGGATTCCACGGTTGCGCCGTCTTCCACTCATTTTCGGCATAGGCCTGGCTATGCACCATCCATTCGTAAAAACCATCGAACGTGATTCCTCGAGGTGTGGGGTCGGTGAATACGGGCTTCGCCCCCCATGGACCTGGCCGATCGAGAATGGGATTGTAAGCCTCAAATGGCGTCTTACCCTCGGGCACGACCAACAGTGCAGGGCCATGCCCACTCAGCCGCGTCACTTGCAGATATCCCGCATCTTCTCCGATATACGGATCGTAGAAAGAGCACTTGGCGTGCGCCTCTTCCAGACCGGTCGTTGAGCACATTGTTGAAGATCAGTGGGAGGCCCAGTGCTCCAATCTGGATGGTCTCCGATGATTTGTTTTTCAACTCGAATCGGAGGACGAGTCTTCCCGATTCGAGTGCCCAGACGCGCGTAAGCTGCAGGGGAAAATCCGCGGGCAAGGTGGGCGTCAAATCAGCAGCCGCCAGAACGCCCTTTGATGCCGGCAAAACAGTGACTGGAGTACGAACCGCAGCCGTCGAATCGTTTCTCCAGCCTTCAGAACTTCCCTTTCGCAAACGAAGCGTAATGTCGCCCAGATGAAAATAACCATCCTGGGAGCGGTCGATCAGCAGATCACCCGGCGTGAAATCGAAATCGCCAGCGCCCTTCGGCCTCAAAGCTGCGACGGTCTGCGAAGAGCGAACCAGAGTGAGGGTAAATTCGGGCGTGTCTAAGTCAATGGTCCCTTCACTGAGCATAGGACCGGGAGTTGGCGGCTCTTTTTTCTTTCCGTCTTGAGCAGAGACCGGCAGGTGCGAGAGCGCGAAGAGGCTTAGAGCAATGCAACACAATCGGATGGCATGAGCAGCCCGAGTGGAACGGAGGTTATGCACGTTCTTGGACCTCTCTTGAGATCACCAACCTGGCGTCCAACAGCGAAGTAGCGGTGCACGCCGAGATTCGCTTTATGTCCGCTCGCAGAACTGCTTGATCGCGAGCTCTGGCTCAAAATCCATTCGCCAGGTGGTGGTACATATCGTTCCAACGAAGTTCCTTCACGAAGCTTGCAATCGTGGTCTCGGCGTTGATCAGCAAGCATTCCATGCCTGCCATCTCTGCAAAGTTTTCCAGGTGCTCCGGCGTCAAGGCACAGCTTAAAACCGTGTGATGAGCGCCGCCAGCATGGATCCACGCGGTAGCCGCAACCTTCAAATTGGGTTCGGGTATCCAGACCGCTCTCGCAACTGGGAGTTTGGGCAGAGGATGCTGGGGCTGGATCACATTCACTTGATTGACGATCAACCGAAACCGGTTTCCCATGTCGACTACCGACGCATTGACACCTTTGCCTGAGGCGGCAGTAAATACCAGGCGGACGGGATCTGCCTTGCCACCGATGGAGAGCGGATGGATTTCAGCGGACGGCTTTTCGTTTGTGATCGACGGACACACTTCCAACATGTGGGCACCCAACACCTGAGCGCCATCTTTCAGGTGATAGGTATAGTCCTCCATGAATGAGGCTCCGCCCTTGAGGCCGTGACTCATGACTTTCACCGCCCGGACTAGAGCTGCGGTTTTCCAGTCGCCTTCAGCCCCAAACCCATAGCCATCGGCCATCAGGCGTTGAACGGCGATTCCGGGGAGTTGGGCCAGGCCATGCAAATCCTCAAAGGTATCTGTGAAGGCTTGCGAACCGGTTTCCTCTAGAAAATGGCGGAGACCGATCTCAATCTTGGCAGCCTCAAGTAAGGATTGGCGCTTGCCCCCACCTTTGCGAAGCGACTCCACGACCGCGTAGGCATCGTCATAATCAGCCGTAAACTTGTTGATTTCTGCTTCGGTTACTTGCTGGACGCATTGCCCTAAATCTCCTACTCCGTAGCCATTGACCGTATAACCCAGATCGATTTGCGCATTGACCTTGTTTCCTTCGGTCACAGCAACGTTGCGCATGTTGTCGCCGAAGCGAGCGACCTTCAGATGTTGAGCATCGTGCCAGGCGCAGGCGGCGCGCATCCATGCGCCGATCTCCGAGTGAACATCCGCATCCTTCCAGTGGCCTACTACAACCTTGCGCTTGAGGCGCATTCGGGCTCCGATGAATCCGAATTCGCGATCACCATGGGCCGACTGGTTGAGATTCATGAAGTCCATATCGATGGTCGACCATGGCAGCTCGTCATTGAACTGAGTGTGCAGGTGCAGCAAGGGCTTCCTGAGCGACTTCAAGCCAGCGATCCACATGCGAGACGGTGAGAAGGTGTGCATCCAGGTGATGACCCCGATGCAGTTCTTTGAACTGTCGGCGGCCTGGCACAACTGGTAAATCGATTCGCTGCTGGTCATCACTGGTTTCGCGACGATCCTTATCGGCATCTCAAGAGATGCGCCAAGGCCCCGCGCAACCTCGGTAGCATGCTGCTCGACTTTTTTCAGCGTTTCCGGCCCGTAGAGATGCTGGCTTCCGGTGACGAACCAAGCTTCCAGATTCGATAGATCGATCACTCAGTCCTCTTTTCCCATACCCATTTCATTTGTGCGGTCTGGCATCGGCGACTTGCACTACACAGCGCCTGCCTCGTGCCAGAGTTGCAGGGCACAGAAAGGCTCTTTTCCGGATCAAACAATGCCGGCAATCGGGGTAGGTTTTGATTGAGTACTTACTATTGACGGCATTAGAAGAAAGAACGCGGGTCGCTAGAATCCCTGTCCAACTCATCCCAGTCTCCTCGCCGGCAGAAACGAGTAAACGTTTGCTACAATTTGCTAAAATTATACCCCGTCACCTCTTCTACTGCACTAGGAAAGGCAGCCTCACATATGAATATCCGCTTCTTTCTGGGCTGCATGGTTCTGGCAGGCTTTTCGATCGTCGGTAGCCCTGCTCAGCAATCCTCCGGCACACCCCAGGCCCTTGAGTTACACGGGGACATTCAATACGTGCACGATCCTGCCATCATTCGGAAGGGCATGACCTGGTACCTGTTCAGTACCGCCAATGGTCCCGAACATGGAGGTCAAATCCCGATCCGCTGCTCCCAAGACCTGCACGCGTGGCAAAGATGTGGGGATGTACTCGGTGAAATTCCGCAGTGGATCAAGAAAGAGAGCCCGCAAACCAAAGAACTCTGGGCACCAGACATCTCCTACTTCAACGGCGAGTATCACCTCTACTATGCCTTTTCAATATTCGGTAAGAATACTTCAGGCATCGCGCTGGTAACCAATAAGACACTAAACCCGAAGAGTCCGGACTTTCACTGGGTGGATCGGGGATTGGTGGTTCGTTCCCGTGCGGAAGACAACTTCAATGCGATCGACCCAAATTTGATCATGGATGAGAACGGCCGAGTTTGGCTGGCCTTCGGCAGCTTCTGGGATGGTATCAAGATGAGGCGCATCGATACCCAGACCGGTTTATTGTCGTCCGAAGATACCAAGTTGTACTCTCTGGCCCGACGCAGGCGCCCTAAGAATCCTCCGCCAGGCCCGCCCGGTCTGCCTGGCAATTGGCAAGCGATTGAGGCGCCCTTCATTGTTCACCACGATGATTACTACTATCTATTTGTTTCATCTGATCTCTGCTGCCGCGGAATCAAGAGCACCTACAAGATCATGGTAGGGCGCTCGCATGCCGTTACCGGGCCGTACGTTGATGCGGATGGCTCGCCGATGATGGAGGGAGGTGAAACCGCTTTGTTGCAGGGCAACAGGCGCTGGATTGGGCCCGGCGGAGAATCCGTGCTAAAGGAGAAAGACGGAGACATCATCGTATTCCACGCCTACGACAACGTCAGCGGTCAACCGTACCTCCAGATTTCCACGATGGTATGGATCCACGGTTGGCCCAAGGTTGCGCTGGAGGGCGGCAAAACGGCCGCCGAGTCAGCAGAGAACGGTCGCTCCGTTCAACACTAGGACAATGTCAAAGCCAGCTTTGTAACTGACGCTGGCGGAAACGCATAGGTCAGCGTTCGTCCTTTGATGTCCAAGCCCTTCGTTTGCGGCGTAACAACATCCCGATGCGCAAACGTGTTGTGCGCATGGATGTCGGAGTTGGTAAGCGTTGTGGCCGATCCCGATTTCAGCAGGGCCCCCCGCAGGCTGATTTCTGCTTCGCTCGGCTGGCTTACATGAGGGTTAACGACTGTGAGTGTCAGATTTTTTTCGCGTAGTGAAGCCGATCCCTTCAGTCCCCAAAAAGAAGCCGGCTTCCCGTCTCGATCATATTGAATCGTGGGCGCGGAAAAAATCGTGCGCAGTGCCTGGCCGCCCTGGTGGGAGGCATACAGTGCGAACACGTGCCCGACGGGCGTTACGACGAACCGGTCTTCATGCGCCAGATACAAGCTATTTAGACAGTTAATCAACTGCGCGCACGCCGCCATGGCGACTTTCCCGGGATGGCGATTGAAGATGTCCAGCGTCATTCCGCTGAAGACCGCGTCGCGCAACGTTGGCATCTGCTCCAGTTGATCCCCGGGAGTTGCCTCACTGCCAGGTCGATACCATGGGCCCCACTCATCGACGATCAACTTTACGGAGTGTTGGGTATCCACCTCTCCCATGACCTGCCAATGGCCGTTAATCAGCTCTTCCATGCGGTCCCCTTCGCGCATCAACTCATACCAGTCGACCGCATCGAAGTTAAGCGCATCCCCCTTGCCTTGGTTCCAATCCTGCGTCTTTCCCCGGCTGAGGTTCCAGGCATAGTGATGAAGCGCCCAGCCATAAATGGATCGGAGTCCGCCTTTTCCTTTACGCACGATCTCTTCGAAGAACTCTCGAGTCCAGGCCCAATTATCCACATTTGGCCCAGACCCGATAAACGACAACTCCTGTCCGAATCGCGGCACCCACGTAGTGAATCGCCGGAATTCGACGGCGTATTCGGACGCAGTGAAATCCCCTCCGCATCCCCACGATTCGTTGCCAACGCCCCAATAGCGAACGTTGAAAGGATCTTTGAAACCAGCGTCTGCGCGCAAGTCGGCTAGGGTCGTGCTCCCAGCGGGAGAGTTGCAGTACTCGACCCAGCGAAAGAATTCCTCGGCGGGAAGGCTGCGCAGGTTCGCGGCCAGATAAGGCTCACCGCCAATCAACTTGCAGAAATGCGCAAACTCATTCGTGCCAAACTCGTTGGGATCGTAGCGGTGACTGGCGGGGGCCGCACTGCTTTCTCCCTCGGCCCAGAAGTTCGTGCGCCTTGGCCTCTTGTTTACTGGACCGACGCCATCGCGCCAGTCGTAACTGTCCGCAAAGCAGCCTCCGGGAAAACGCACCACCGGAGGCTTGATCTTGCGCATTTCGTCGATCAGTTCCTTGCGAATTCCGTCGACGTTCGGCACCTTGGAGTTCGGGCCCACCCAGACTCCGTCGTAAACCACTCCGCTTAAATTTTCCACGAAATGGCCGTAGATGTTAGGGGAAATGGTTCCCAGTGGCTCGTCCAGCAGAACCTCGATGCGGGCGCCAGTGGCATTCGACTGGGTCCAGCCCAGGGGAGATGCAGCTTTGGCGGCGAGAACAGCGCCCGCGCCAGCCAGACTTGTGCGAAGAAACTGACGGCGATCGATCATGGCAATTCACCCTCAAGTACGAACGAAATCCTTCGGATAGTAAACGCTTGCCATCCGGGATGCTACAGTTTTCATTTTCTTGATGGCATTCCGTTACCGGATATCCTTTTTGAGGTCGAAGCCTGAATCCTGCCTACTTGAGGCTCGGCTGGATCGGCGCGTAGATCGTCACGCTAAACGATTGCCCCTATTTGGTATCATCTTTTGTTTCCTGATCGCGGCCTGCAATGCCGCGCGCGGCCCATCTCATGGATATTCGCGAAATCGCCAAGCGTGCACGAGTTTCGACTGCGACCGTGTCTCGCACCATCAACCGAATTCCAACGGTCAATCCTCAACTCGCCAAGCGAGTCTGGAACGTCGTTGAAGAACTTGGCTACTATCCCAACACTCAGGCTCGCGCCCTCGTTTCCGGACGCAGCCGAATATTTGGCCTCATCATCTCGGAGATCACAAATCCATTCTTTCCCGAGATCGTACAAGTATTCGAGCGGATTGCGGTCCAGCATCACTACGAAATCATGCTGACCTCGACCGAAAATGATCCTACACAAATGGAGATAGCCGTACGGCGCATGATCGAACGCCGCGTCGAGGGAGTTGCCATTATGACCTTCGGCATGGAAGAGGTATTGCTGGAGGATCTGAAACTGCGCAAGGTACCCCTCGTATTCGTGGACGTCGGGCCGGCACGTCCCAGGGTCAGCAATATTCGCATCGACTATGTCCACGGGATTCGGCAGGCGGTCCAGCATCTGGCTGCGCTTCGCCACCATAGGATTGGCTTCATATCCGGTCCCCTACATTTGAAATCGGCCGAGGCCCGTAAGCAGGCCTTCCTCAACTCGATGGCAGAGATCGGGTTGGACGTGGACAGGACTCTAGTCGTCGAAGGGACTCATACGATCGAAGGCGGCATCGCGGCGTTGGGCAAGCTACTGGCCGAACCGAACAGGCCTACTGCAGTCCTTTGCTCGAACGACATGACGGCCATGGGGGTCATGAGAAAAGCTTATGAAGAAGGAATTCAGATTCCCGCGGATCTTTCGGTGATTGGCTTCGACGATATTCGTTTAGCACAATTTATCTTGCCCGCCCTCACAACAGTGCAAATGTCGCAGGCTGAACTCGCTCGATTGGCTTTCAATGCACTTCTTACGGAATTGCAGCGGGCAGTACCCTCGCCTACGGGAACGGAATATGTATTGCAAACGCACCTTGTCCTTCGCGAGTCTACACGTCTGGTTCCGGGTCACGTAAAGGCCCCTGCGGGAAAGAAGCGATCGTAGCTCTCTTCTTACCGGCGGCTCCCAGGACAAGCGGCATCAGGCTCCCCATTGAAGGACTTATCTTGGCGGCTTGAATCAAAGCGGGCAGCACTTGTCCGAACTCGCTTTTCCCGGGTTCGCCGAAAAGGAAATAGAACCTGCGATAGTGCTGATACAGATCTTCGTACACTGACTGGGCTGCATTCCCGGGTTCATAGACTGTGAAGGACGAGCAAATTCTATTCTGCGCCTCATCAATCGTCTTGAATGTGCCCGCGCCGAACCAGTTCGAGGTTGGCGTCCAGCACCTGTTCACGCAACGCAGGTAGAAGCATATTTACCCCGAGGGTGGAATCCGCCGAGAACCGCTCAGGTTCGCTGATATAGTAAACGTTTGCTCGCCGCGGTGTTACAATTTTCACCGGAAGTTTGGGGATTTATCGGGCGTGCCGCGCCATCGATGGCACGCGCAACGGAGTTTCGGTCGATCGCAGCTAAAGAAAAACCATGGAAACTCGACTTCTCGGGAATAGCGACCTGGCCATCACCCCGATGGGAATTGGCGCGTGGGCTATCGGCGGTGGAGGCTGGAATGGCAGTATGGGACCGCAGAATGACGGCGACTCGATCCCTGCGATCCACGCGGCCCTCGACCATGGGCTGAACTGGATTGACACCGCCGCACTTTACGGGCTCGGGCATTCCGAGGAAATGGTCGCAAAGGCGATTCAAGGGCGGTCGCCCAAACCATACGTTTTTACGAAATGCGAACGCGTATGGGATAAGCACCGCAACATCGGAGCCTGCCTTAAAGCAGAGTCCGTGCGCCGGGAATGCGAAGACAGCCTTCGCAGATTGAAAATTGACGCAATCGACCTCTACCAGATCCACTGGCCCGAACCTGACAGGGATATCGAGGAAGGCTGGACGGAGTTAGCTCGTCTGAAAGAGGAAGGTAAGGTTCGCTGGATTGCCGTGTCTAATTTCAGCGTGGAACAGATGAGACGGGCGCAAGCCATCGCTCCGATTACCTCGCTGCAACCGCCCTACGCAATCGTGCGGCGGGAGGTCGAGCAGGAAATTCTCCCGTTCTGCTTGAGCGAGAATATCGGCGTGATCGTGTATTCGCCCATGTACGCGGGCCTGCTCACCGGAGCGATGACCCGGGAGCGAGTCACGAATTTCCTGCCCGAAGACTGGCGCCGAAATCTGCCAGGTTTCCAGGAACCGGCGTTGTCTCGGAATCTACGAGTCGTGGAACACTTACGAGAAATTGGCAAACGTCACGGTCGTAGCCCGGGCGAGGTGGCCATCGCGTGGACGCTGAACCATCCTGCCGTCACTGGCGCGATCGTGGGTTTTCGCAGCGCGCAACAGGTTGCGGGGATCATCGGCGTGGCGGACTTCCGCTTGAATCGGACCGAACTTTCTCAAATCGAGGACGTGCTGAAGCAGGCGAACGCAAATTGACGCAAGGAGTTCCTCTGCGCAAGCAGATAGTCGGAGCAACTCATTGACAAAAAGGGTACAAGGCTCATAGCCTCTTTCGTAGTAAACGATTGCTCACATTCGGGAGGGTAGAAATATGGCATCTGGAGTAAGTCGTAGAACGTTCCTGAAGGCGACGGGTGCCACAGCGGCGGGAGCCTATGCTACGAGCGTTCTGCCTGCCTGGGCAGCTTCCGAAAAAAGCCTGGTTGCCGTTTCTACCCCTCTCACAACCTTCGCCTACGCGGATGTCCAACTGCTTGACGGACCGATGAAACGGCAATTCGAGGAGAACCACGCCCGCTTTCAGAATCTCGACGATGATCGCATGCTGAAAGTCTTTCGACAGGTCGCCGGTTTGGCGGCCCCTGGCGAAGATATGGGCGGCTGGTATGACCTAACCGGGTTCAGCCTCGAAGGAAACGACTTCCGTGGTTTCATTGCTGGCCATAGCTTCGGACAATATGTCTCCGCGCTGGCTCGAGCCTACGCAGTTACAGGATCAGAGGCGACGCGGGCCAAAATCAGTCGCCTGGTGAAAGGCTACGGAGAGACTCTGGATCCGAAAGCCAAGTTCTTCGTCGACTACCGCCTTCCCGCGTACACCTACGACAAGCTGTCCTGCGGCTTGATCGATGCTCATGAGTTCGCTCATGACCCAATGGCGATGGACATTCATGAGAAGCTCACCCGGGCCATCGTGGCCTATTTGCCCGAGAAGGCGTTGTCCCGGGCGGAACAGCGCTCCCGCCCGCATAAGGACACGTCCTACACATGGGACGAAACCTATACTCTGCCCGAGAATCTCTTCCTTGCTTATCAGCGCAGCGGCAAGTCTTTTTACCGCGACATGGCTCAACGCTACTTGGAGGATGACGCGTATTTTAACCCTCTCTCCGAGGGCAACAACGTGCTCCCGTTCGAACACGCTTACAGTCATGTCAATGCTTTTAGTTCCGCGATGCAGGCCTACATCACGCTAGGCAGCGAGAAGCATCTGCGGGCGGCGAAGAACGGCTTTGAAATGCTGCAGTCCACCCAGAGCTTTGCGACCGGCGGATGGGGACCGAATGAGGCGTTTGGAGAACCGGGGACGGGTCAGTTGGGCAACAGTCTCACGACGACTCACGCCAGCTTTGAAACTCCTTGCGGAGCGTATGGCCACTTCAAGATCACGCGCTATCTCTTGCGCGTCACGAAAGACGCTCGCTACGGCGACAGCATGGAACGCGTGCTTTACAACACGATACTCGGAGCCTGGCCCATTCAAGCGGATGGGACATCGTTCTACTACGCTGATTACGCCACGACGGGCAAGAAAGTCTGGTATGGACAAAAATGGCCGTGCTGCTCGGGAACATTTCCTCAGCTTGCCGCCGACTACCACATCAGCACCTATCTGCGCTCGGCAGATGGGGTTTACGTGAATCTATTCACTCCTTCAAGCGTGCAGTGGAGCGACCAAAATGGAAAGTACGGACTGAAGCAGAAGACCAAGTATCCATTCGACAATAGAATCCAGATTCAAGTGTCGGGTTCGCAGGCGAAAGAATACACCCTCTTCGTGCGCATTCCGGGGTGGGCCACGCCGAACCCGGTGCTCTCTGTCAACGGCAAGCAAATTTCCGGTCCAGTCGAACCGGGGACCTTCGCCAGCATTCGGAATACCTGGAAAGATGGGGATTTGGTTGAACTCGAACTCCCGATGCCACTCCGCCTCGAATCTGTTGACGCGAATCATCCCGAGATGGTGGCGTTGCTTCAGGGCCCACTTGTGCTGTTTGCCGTGGCGGAGTCGCAGCCGACGTTCGATCGAAACGCCCTGCTACAGGCCAAGGCGACGAAGAACGCAACCGGCGACTGGCTGGCCAGTTCGATCGATGGTCGCACGGTATCCATGCGGCCCTTCATGAATATCGACAAGGAAAGCTATAGCACCTACATGTTGCTGAAGTCCTGATATTGCCGCGGCGCGCAATCTACCTGGGTTGCGCGTCCCCTTCAACAAGTTTGTAGCGATATTGCTCCCGTTCTTCCTTTGTCGCTTGTTGGCGAAGAAGCGCAAGTTGCTTGAGTAGGTCGGGGATCTCACTCTTCTTGCCACTTTTCCTCAATGCCTGGATCAGGTGATATAACGCCGCCTGATCCTTGGGGTCAATCTCGAGCGCTTTCCGGCACTGAACGGCCGCTTCCGAATATTGTCCCGATTGCAGGTAGAGCTTGGCCAGCACCCCGCGGGCAGGTCCGAGTGTCGGACGTAGCGCCACGGACTTCCTGGCCGAACGCATCGCTGTTTGAAATTCCGGGCTTCCTGGCTCCGCGCCTCTTTGAGTAAGCACATCGGCCTGCAGGTAGAGCAGGATCGGGTCGTTGGGCGTGCGCACAAGCTTTTCCCGGACACTCGCCAGCGCATGGTCAAGGTCGTTTTGCTGGACCGCTGCCAACCCTTGAGCGGCAGTGCTCAAGGACTGGGTAGGATCGAACTGGTAGGCAGTTTCGAAATCAGCCTGAGCCTGATCGTATTCGGCCAACTGGACATGGAGAACACCGCGAGCAAAATAGAGTGGGGCCGCCTTGGGTTGCAGGTTGATCCCGTCATTCACGACATTGATTCCAACCTGGAAAGACTGATGCGTCGCTGAGATGGCGGCGAAGTCCAGATAGAGATTAACGTTTTGCGGTTCGAGCAAAATGGCCTGGCGCAGGCTCTCGACTGCCTTCTCAGTGTCATGAGCGTCTTCGTATGCTGCGGACGCAAGATCCAGGGTTCCGGCATCTGCACTGTTCGCCCCGAGTAGTGGATTCAGAGTCGCAAGGGCATCCTGCGGCTTGTGAGCCATCAGTTGGACGGACGCCAATAGTTCCCGCTCTCGTCGATCGTCGGGATTGAGAGCCACACACTTCTTGAAAACACCCGCCGCTTCGTCAAATCGCTTGAGTTTTACCAGGCAGGTAGCGTAGGCGTGCAGCCCCTCCGGTTTCGATTCGAACAGCATGCCTGCCGCCGCGAAATACTGGACCGCGGATTTGCAGTTGCCCTCCTGATATTCCAATACCGCCAGCATGGCATTCGTTGTAGCGTCCCTGGGTCTCAAACGAAGCAGATGTTGCAGCAAGGGAATTCCTGCCGCGTTGCCGCTCTCGTATTCGATTTGGCTGGCTCCTTGCAGCGCGGGGATGCTGTCCGGGGATATCTTCAGAGCGCTGCGAAACGACGAGAGTGCTTCTTTCTTTTGTCCTCGCCCCGCGTAAGCAACACCTTGCATCGTCCATAACTCGGCGTTCCCAGGTGATTGTTGCAGCGCCGCGTGAAGAAGCTCAAGCGCCTGGCCAAATTGCTGGTTTCGCAACGCCGAAGCGATGGAGACGATACGATCTTGCGTGGTTTGAGCAAGCGTAATCGAAAAGAAGAGAATCGGAGCTAGGAGGACGGCCGTCTTTCGAGTGGCAAGCATTTCGGTCATTGCCGACCCGAGGATCTCACAGGAATGCGTTCAGATCTCTGAAGCCGCAATATAGACATGGTAATCGATGGCAGGATGTCCGTATCGAAACGCAACCCTGAGATTGAGCACAAGGTCTTCTGCTGCTTGCCCTAAACAACGGACGGCCAGCTCGCTTCGGGGGAAGCGCGCCAGCCGTCCGTATTTGCAGGACGTGATCTAGAAGGAGATTTTGCCTCCCAGTTGCCAGAAGCGGGGCTCATGCGACGCGGTTGCGAACCCGAAACTTCCGTCCGGGAAATTCGTGTCGACATTCGCATAGTTAGGTCGGTTGAACAGATTGAAGAACTCAAACCGGAATTGGAAGTTGACCCTTTCCGTAATCTTCGTGTCTTTGTAGAAGTTCACGTTGGTCTCGATGAAGTTCGGCCCACGGAACTGCATCGGCTTCTCATTTCCGCCGCCCCCACCGAAGGTAGGAACAGCGAAGTTACTCTTGGGGATGGCCCCACCGGTGAGCCATGCCTTGTTGTTCGTCGACTGTTTGTAGCTAGTCGCATCCGGGTAGTCGAGATTGTTTCCGTCGGCGTTATAGTCTCCGCTTCCGGGTGCATAGCCGATGGCTGGATTCGCCTCCGATGGGCAAGCAGGAGCATCTTGTGCCGTGTCCTCGCAAGCAGGGTTGTATCCATTGAAGTTGTTGGCGGTCAACGGATAACCAGACTGGAAAATGCTGGTGCCGCTGATTCCCCAGCCACCGGTGAGATAACCCACAGCTCCTCTGCCGCCATTCAGCCCTTTCACTGAATAATTAAAGCTCGCTGAGATGCGGTTTGGCACGTCGAAGATCGACGGTCCATAGTATTGGGCTGGATTCAGCGGTGAAGGATAGGCCAGCCCATCATCCTTGGCACGGGAACGAGTGTAGGAGACGTCCACGTACCCGCGCGAGAAGCGGCCCTTAAAGTCAAAGTATATGGAGTTGTAGTTACCGTAGCGGTTATTGTCGGCATAAGCAATCGACCCAAAGCTGTGATTGAGCCGGGTCGGAGCAATGCTGTTGTTGTCGATCAGGTCGTTCGGAAAGACGTTGATATCCACTCCGTACGAGACATTCCCGATCGAGTTGCCGTTGCCGATGATGTCATACGAGTGCGATCCGCTGTAACCGACGGTGGCCGCAAAGACATTGCTTATCTTGCGTTGCACGCTTAACGACCAGATGTTGGCTTTCGGCGACTTCAATAGTGGATTGATACCACCGATGGCGAAATTAGCGCCGACGACTCCACCTTGTGCATTTAGCCCGCCTGGGAATGTCGGGAATGTAAATCCAAAGGGCGGCTTATTGCTGGTTCCGAGCCCAAAGATCGGAGGATTTGAACTCCCCGCGAAGAAGACCGGCAATACCAGACCCGGAGGACTCCCGCGGAATTCCTCCTGCACGTTCGCAGAAGTCAGCCAGTTGTTGTAGATGCCAAAACCGCCGCGTACGACCCAGTCGCCCTTCCCTGAGGGATCCCACGCGACCCCCACGCGCGGACTGAACAGGTTGTTAACCGAGTGCAGCAACGCATTGTGGGTGCCTTTGGCATAGCCATTCGCTATCTGCTGCTCCTGCGTATCCCCTGTTCCGAGGTAGAAGTTCCCGAACACCGTGGCCGGGCTCTTCGACCACGGGTTTCCGCTGTCATCAAACCGCAGCCCCAAGGTAACAGTGAGATTTCGCCTCGCCTTCCAGGTGTCTTCCACAAACACTCCAAAGGTTCTGGAAGCCGCATCCCAATTCCACAATTGCTGTTGACCAGTCGCTGGGTTGTACATGATGCCGTTTTCGTTACTCGGCGCATCTTGCGCCAGCGTCAGCAAGTTGTTGAACGAGAACTTCGGCTGCGACCACGGGCCCTGGAAGGGCTCGACATCGTCGCCATACCAGCCTTCGTAGCCAAACTTCAGAGTGTGCGTGCCTCGCACATGCGTGAGGACGTCACGCCAGTGGTAATTGTGTTGAATGAAATCTCCCTGCGCAAAGCCCACGCCGTACGCTTGGCCGCCATCCGCGTTGATTCCGTTTACTGAGATGGAAGGTACGGTATAGTCTTTGGCGCCACTGCCCAAAACGCCCTCGACTCTGCTCTGCCCCGCCGTGAACTCGTTCAACGTTGTGGGGGAAAACGTGTGCGTCCAGGACACCTGCCCAGCTACCTGCCAGGTATTGTTCAGTGCTGAGAATTGTGGCATCGGCGACGCCGCGCCCGTCAGGAGCAGAGTCCGGAACAAGCTGACGTAAATGCGGTCTTTCTTGAAACCTTGGTCGATGCGAGCAAAGTACTGTGTGCCATTGCGGATTTGTGTAGCGCCGAATGATCCCGTATCCGCCATTGGCTGGCTACAGGGAATGTTCTCAATGGATGCGGGGTTCGCTTGGCAGATGAAAGGACTGTTCGGATCATTCGGGTCGACACGGCCAAAATAGTTGTCCGCCGTTTGCGCCGTGATATTGCCGACACCCGTCGGGAGATAAGTGTTGAGCACTTGAGTTCCTACGGTGCTTGGATGGTTTGTTTGCGCCCACGAGATGAATTCCGGCGCCGCGAATGTTACTTGTCCGCCCGCACTCGCAGATGAGCGCAATGGCTCGACAGCGAAATAGAAGAAGCTATTGTGATGCGGAATGATCGGGCCCCCAAGCGCGAAGTCCATGTTGTTCGAATGGAAGGGCTTGTACTTGTTCTCTTTCGAGCTCACAAAATGCTGGTTCGTGAACATCTTCTGATTATTGAACCAGTCCGATGCCGACCCATGAAACCGGTCCGAGCCAGATCTCGTGGTGAACATCGTCTGCAATCCAGCGGCGCGGCTGTATTCACTGGAAAACGTGTTGACCTGAACGCTGGTTTCCTGGATCGATTCAGGCTGCGGGGTGAGGTTCAAAACGCCTTGGCGGATTCCGCTGGTCACGTCAAGACCGTCCACCACGTATTGATTGTTGTTCTGACCCTGGCCGTTGGCGCTCGCGTCCACTTGCTCTTCTGTGGAGAAGTTGTCCACGCCCGACGCGGGACTCCCCGAGGTACTCGTTCCCAAACCGGAGACTCCCGGCGCAAGTGTCACTAGCGTGACCAGGTTGCGACCGATGATGGGCAACTGCGCCACTGCCTGATTCTCAATGGTCAACTGGGTGCGGCTATCCGCGGTATCAACCACCGGAGCCTCTGCAGTAACCACAACCGACTCGGTCGCGGAGCCGACCCGGAGAGCGAGGGGCACGTTCAGATTCTGCGAGGTGAGCAGGGTGACGTCCGCCTCAGACTTCGAGAAGCCGCCGGCTTCAGCCGTAATCTTGTACCTGCCCGGTGCGAGACTCACGAAATTGTAGTTGCCTGAATCGTCGCTCGTTGCAACCGCAGTGACTCCGGTCGCGAGGTTAACTAACTGGATCTTGGCCTTGGCGACGCCCGCACCGCTCTGGTCCTTGACTTCTCCCTGGATGCTGGCTGTGAATTGTGCAAAGGCCGCACCGGCGGCGATCACGATGATTGAGAGCAACCAGATCGAACGGCGAGACATCATGCTTCGCGGCATGGATTCCCTCCACAAATCGTCTTGCGCAAGAAGGTTTTGGAGTTCCCGAGAAAACGTTTACTCCAAGCAGATAATGTATAAATACTACCGCCAGAGACTGTCAAGAACTTTTTTGGCCACGGATGTTCTGGGGAACGGCTCCAGGGGATCGTCGTTCCCTGATTCTGGCTTGCCTGCCTGCAAAAGCCAACCCCGAGAGACTCTAGGAACGACTCCACCCCTTGTTGCTCACAATTCCTAAACCTTCCCGAACGGTTATCAACTGGTTGGAAGAGATCTTCTTGAATTGTTCGTGCAGACCATTGGGCCAGTACACTTCAACGTCAGCCAGGGCAGATGCACCAAGACCAAAATGCAGCCGAGGATCGTTGCACGAATAATAGCTGGACTGGCTGAGTACCGCCTGCACCTGCACTTTGTTGCCGTAGTGAACCAGGACTCGGGCCCCGATCGCGCTGCGGTTCGATTTCACACCCTCCAACTTCACCTTCAGCCAGTTCTGTTTGACTTTCATGTCGTTTCGTAAAAGCGAGGGCGGCTCATTCATGTTGACGATCAGAATGTCCATGTCGCCGTCGTTGTCGAAGTCTCCGAAGGCACATCCGCGGCTGCTGTGCGGTGTCGTGATTCCATCACCACCCTGCGAATCCAGTTCTTCAAACGTACCGTTTCCCAGATTGCGGAACAGGACTCGCGGAGTCTTGTATGGATATTGTGGCAACTTGCGTTCGACTTCCGGGTAGACGCTGCCGGTAACGAACAGCACGTCTGGATAACCGTCGTTGTCGAGGTCGACGATTCCCGTGCCCCAGCTGGTAAAACGGGTCTCTACTCCAACCTTTGCCATACGCGTCACTTCGTCGAAGTTCCCCTTCCCATCATTGCGGTAGAAGCCGCTGGTGTCGCCGATGAAATGGGTCTTGAACAAGTCGAGGTGCCCGTCCAGGTTGTAGTCCCCCATACCGACACCCATGCCGGCTTGTTCCATCCCATCGTCGCTCAACGCAACTCCGCGCATTACGCCCTCTTCGCGGAAAGTCCCATCATGATTGTTCATGAAAAGCAGGCTGGGAGTGGAATCGCAGGCCACAAAGATGTCCGGCCATCCATCTTCGTCGAAATCAGCAGTGACCACCGTCATCCCGTAGCTCTCGGTCGCTCCAACGATGCCCGTCTGCTTGGAGACGTCGGTGAACGTCCCATCTCCGTTGTTGCGATAAAGAGAATGCCTGCCCGTGGGAAGTCCACGCGGTCCGCAATTGACCGGGACGCCCTTCCAGTTGCAGGTTGAGTTCTCACCGGGTGCCGGGGCATGCTCAAAAGAAAATCGTATGTAGTTGGATACGAAGAGATCCAGATGACCGTCGCGGTTATAGTCCAGGAAGGCGCAGCCGGCTCCCCACCGAGCCGGACCTGACTCCCACAGTCCGGATTGCTTGGTCACATCCGTGAACGTGCCATCGCCGTTGTTGCGGTAGAGGCGATTCTGTCCAAAATAGGTGCAGAAGATGTCATCGAATCCGTCGTTGTTATAATCGGCGACACATACGCCGTTCGCCCATCCCGCGGCCCGGAGTCCGGCCTTCTCCGTCACGTCAGCAAAAGTTCCGTCGCGATTATTCTTGTAAAGCCGATTGGTCGCTTCCGGCGGATCGCCTTCCAGCCGCGTGCCGGAAAGCAGAAAAATGTCCATCCACCCGTCGTTGTCGTAGTCAATGAAAGCGCAACCACACCCGTTGGCCTCTATGATGTATTTCTTGGCGTCCACCCCTCCGTAGATGACAGGCATATGCAAGCCCGCTTCCTTCGCGACATCGGTGAAATGCGCATTGAACGGTCGACCCGAAGGAGCCGGCTTGGCTTGCGCCTTTACGTCGCGTGTGGCGATTCCTTGCTGCTGCCCGAGTAACTGCTGGGCCGAGGCACATAGAGAAAACAGGACGAATGAACGGCGGGTAATGGCCATATTGGGGTCTATTGCTAAAGCCTCTATTATCGCGGGCGATGAACACCCGAGTAAAGGTTTACTGACCTAGTCGGACCCCTTGCCCGACGAGACGACCAACTTGTAGCGGTTGTGATCTGCCTCTTCTTTGGTAGCGTCCTGCCGAGCCGTCGCCAGTCGCTTCAGCAGGTCCGGTATCTCTCCCTGATCGTTCGTCTTTCGGAGCGCAACGATCAGATGGTACAAGGCGGTCTGATCTGCAGGATTCCCTTGCAACGCGAGCCGGCACTCTTTGATCGCAGACGCATTTTGTCCGGCCTGCAAGTAGAGCTTCCCCAAAACGTTGTGCGCCGCCGAGAGGGTGGGCTGCAAAGTGATAGCCTTCTTCGCCGATTGCACAGCTTGCTGGAACTCGGCACTACCCGGCGCGGGGGCTTTTTGCGCAAGAATAGCCGCCTGCAGATACCAAAGAAACGCATCGCCAGGTTTCTTCGCAAGTTTTGACCGGACCGTCGCCAGAGCCCGATCTGGGTCGTTTTGGTTCTGCTCCTCCGCTATCATTCCCTGCGCGGCGGCGCTTAGAGTTTGGCGCGGGTCTAACAGTTCGGCCTTTTCAAAATCCGCCTCCGCTCTCTCGTAATCGGCAATCTGCACATACAGCACTCCACGTGCAAGATAGAGATCCGCGGCCTTGGGTTCCAGATTGAGGCCCGCATTCATCAGGTTGATACCCGCTTGAAACGATTGATGGGTCATGGCAAGGTTCGCGAAATCCACATAGAGAGCAACATTGTGTGGGTCTTTAACAATGGCGTCGTGGAGAGTTTTGACGGCGTTCGGCGTGTCTTTATTTGCCTCATAGGCAGCGGCGGCCACCTGCATCGTGCTCACATCTGGGTTACCTGCCGCCAGAAGAGGCTGCAACGTTGTGAGCGCAGCCTCCGGTTGTTCGGCCGTAAGTTGAACCACTGCCAGACCGCGCCGGGCGCGCGGATCGTCGGGATGAGACGCCAAGATCCGCTGAAAGACAGGAATTGCTTTTTCCGTTTGCCTAAGTTCCATCAGACAGGCGCCGTATTCCTGCAAAGCTCCTGGCTGCGAATCGAGCAGCGAACCGCTCTGGGCGAAGTGCTGTACCGCCGTCGCACAGTCTCGGTTCTTGTACGCGAGGACGGCCAGCATGGCATGACTCGTGGGTTCGTTGGGACTTAACCGCAGCACGTGCCGTAATAACGGAATAGCCGAAGGGCTGCCAGCCTCGTACTCCAATTGGGCCGCGCCCTCGAGGGCAGGAAGATAATCAGGTGCAATCTTCAGCGCATTCTGGTAAGAGGACAGCGCCGCCTTCTGATCGCCTTTTCCGGAGTGAGCCAGGCCCTGCAACATCCATAGCTGCGGATTCTTCGGAGACTCCTGCAGTGCGGGCTGGATTAGCTGCAAGGCTTTCTCGAATTCCCCGCCGCGTATCGCGGAGGTAATTGCGCTGACGCGATCGTTTGCCGTCTGCGCAAACATCGGGGAAAGCAGCGTGACCAAAGCAAGGGTCAGCCTGAATTTCTTGCAAGTGAACAAGGGCATCATCGATTTTGAAGCGGCGCCTAGATTCTTGTCTCTCGCCTTTATACTTCAGCCGGTGCCGAACCGCATAGTAATCTAACCGTGATTGTTCCTATCGAAATGCCCACGCAGTTCATTTCGGCCAGAACCCTCTGTAAGAGCCGTCTCCCGAAGGGACGCACG
The DNA here is from genome assembly GCA_017883425.1 of Candidatus Sulfotelmatobacter sp. Classification (GTDB taxonomy): domain Bacteria; phylum Acidobacteriota; class Terriglobia; order Terriglobales; family Acidobacteriaceae; genus Sulfotelmatobacter. The sequence continues at coordinate 23,502 of JADGNP010000001.1, forward strand.
CTTAGTTCGACGTTTGTCCTCTTGATCGTCTCCAACGTCTTCTTTGCGGCTACACTGTCGTGGCCACAGAACACTTCAGATGTCGTCCATATTCGTGTACATGCCGACCAAGCCGATGGGATGATGTCGCCGATTTGGAGTTTCTTCGGATATGACGAACCGAACTACACCTACGCCCCGAATGGGAAGAAGCTTCTTGGCGAATTGTCGACTCTCAGTCCGGTACCAGTTTATGTGCGCGTGCACAATCTCCTGACCACCGGCGACGGATCCGCTTCGCTGAAATGGGGTTCGACGAACGTCTACACAGAAGATGCGGCAGGAAGGCCTGTCTACAGTTGGACTATCCTCGATAGGATTTTCGACACGTTTCATGCCGCAGGCATCAGGCCCTTAGTAGAAATCGGATTCATGCCGCAGGCTCTGTCTACCCATCCAGAACCTTATCGCCACAATTTTCCTCACGGTGAGATCTTTACTGGATGGGCGTATCCGCCAAAGGACTACCAGAAATGGGTGGAACTTGTTTTTCAGTTTGTCCGCCATTTGCGCGAGCGTTACGGCGACGGCGAACTGAAGAACTGGCTCTGGGAAGTATGGAACGAGCCTGACATTGGATATTGGAAAGGAACGCCGGAGGAATATTTCAAGCTGTACGATTTTTCGGTGGATGCGGTCTTGCGTGCGCTGCCGGACGCGCGTATTGGCGGCCCCGACAGCACCGGCCCCGCGTCCCCCAAAGCCTCTGAATTCTTGCGCTTGTTCTTGGAGCACTGCGCTCATCAGAAAAACTTTGCGACCGGAAAGACTGGCTCCCGTCTGGATTTCATCGCTTTTCATCCCAAAGGTTCGCCGAAATGGGAGAGCGGTCACGTCCGGATGGGTATTGCCCATCAACTGGCTGCGATCGAAGAAGGCCTCAGGATCGTGGAGTCTTTTCCTGAGTGGCGCCACACACCCGTTGTGCTGGGAGAATCCGATCCGGAAGGCTGCGCCGCCTGTTCCGCGGAGGACAACCCTCAGAATTCCTATCGCAATGGCCCGTTGTACGCGGCTTACACCGCAGAAGTGCTGGACCGCATCTATGCGTTATCCGAGAACACACACGTTAACTTTCTTGGCGCGGTGACGTGGGCGTTTGAATTCGAGGATCAGCCACCGTTTGAAGGCTTCCGCGAGTTGGCCACCAATGGTATCGACAAACCTGTTTTGAATGCCTTCCGGATGTTCGGCCTGCTGGGGAGCGAGCGCGTGAAGGCAACAAGTACAGGGGCCTTGCCTACAGACGATGTAGTGCGCGATGGGGTAAGAGGTCAGCCCGACATTAACGTGATCGCGACTCGGAAGAACCACGAAGTAGACGTCTTGATCTGGAACTATCATGATGACGACCTCGCGGCTTCACCTGCTTCCCTCAATCTGGAGATCGATGGCCTGCCGGCAGCATTGACAAAAGGCGCGCTCGAGCATTTTCGTATCGATTCCAGTCACAGCAACGCATTTGCCGCATGGAAGGAAATGGGATCGCCCCAGTTGCCTTCTGCGGATCAAGTCGAACAATTGCAGAAGGAAGGACGGTTACAAATTCTTGATTCGCCCAGGCCGATGTCGATCGAGAAAGGATCGGTGCATCTGCACTTTGTGTTGCCCCGGCAAAGTCTCTCGCTGATCCGCCTCACATGGTAAGTATCCGGCGCAGACTCACTTCTTCCCTACCGATTTCACAACGGCTGAAAAATCCTGATCGCCCAGACCCTGGCCAACGGCGTGTTTAAAAACCTCGAACGCGGGAGCCGCAGTCTGGAGCGGAAGTCCAAATCTCACCCCTTCGTGGATGGCGTACCCAATATCTTTCGTCATCAGCTTGAGTGGAAAATTCGGAGTGAAGTCGTCAGCGGACATGGCAGTCAGCATCCTTTTGATCAGCGGACTTGCCAGCGCGCTGTTGGCCAGGACGGAAACGCTCTTTTCACGATCAAGGCCACTCAGACGAATCAACGACATGGCCTCGGCAAAAGAGGCCGCTTGCACTCCACAAACGAAGTTGTTGATCAGCTTCAAGAGCGCGCCACTACCGTTTGGGCCGAGATACACCACTTCCCTTCCCAGGACAGACAGAACGTCTCGCGCTCGGGCGAAGCCGGCGGACGAGCCTCCTACCATGAAAAATAACTCGCCCGTTGCGGCGTGCGGCTTCGTTCCTGTAACAGGCGCGTCAAGAAACTCGCATTTTTTCTCAGTCGCCACAGCGGCGAGTTCCCTCACCCAATCGACCGACAGCGTGCTCGATTCCAGAAACAGTGAACCCGCTTCGGCGCCCGCCAATGCACCGTCTTCCCCAAGCCAGACGCTCCGGGAGGCGACATCGTCGGCGACCATGCTGATGACGATCTCGGCTCGTGAAGCAGCCTCGCGTGGCGAAGCCGCAACGAAGGCGCCGGCCTGCGCAAATTTCTCGGCACGCTCGCGACTTCGGTTGTAGACCGAGAGCGCAAAACCCGCGGAGAGCAGACGTGTAGCCATCCCTCCGCCCATAATGCCGAGACCGAGAACTGCGACGCGTGGTTTTGACATTGCACTTTTCACCCTAAAGAACTAACTTCGATCGGCGTAGGCGTCGACTTCGCCACATGAACCGGATTCCGCAAGGCACGCCCGAAGCCCTCAAACACGACTTCCATCACATCTCCATCCTGCAGGTGGATGCCGGCGCCAAAACTCAAGCAGTCGGTCCCAAAAAAATGAACGTGCACGTCACCCGGACGGCGATGGGCCTCAAACTTAAAATGATGATGCTCCAGGTTCCGCAGGCTGTGGCACATTTCTGCCTCGCCGGTCCGGAATCCCCCAGACCAAAGCACACTTCCCTCGCGATCAATCCTGACCTTCGCCGACACCGAGGAAAACTCTGGGTCCAGGACGAGTTCGGGACCCAGCGCACAGGTTCGGAGTTTCGACCCGGCCAGGTTCAAATAGTTCTTCTTCTCGAATCGATGATCCGAGAATTCGTTTCCACCCGCCATCCCTACGCGGTACGGCGATCCATCCGGGGCAATCACGTAGATGCCCGCAATTTCCGCTTCCTCTCCGCCGTCCTCGGCATAGCCGGGAATTTCGAGCGGTTGCCCGTGTCCTCGCAACATAGCGCCCGTGCCTTTGTAGAACCATTCCGGCGCAATCCCAATCTCTCCCGGCGCAGGACGTCCTCCATCCTTTCCCCAATGGAACATTTTCATACTGTCCGTCATATCGTCGTTGTCCACGGCATGCATCGATTGCCGATCCCGCGCACTGCCGAGATGTGTAAGGCCGGTTCCGGAAATCATGCAGCGAGAGCACTCATCCGGATGGTCAATCGGCGGCAACAATCGCCATTCCGAGCGACCGCCATACACGAGGTCATAGTCCAAGCGTTCGCCCGTGAGTCTCTTTCGCGCCATCTCGATGAGCTTCACGCGTTCCTTGATGGCCGATTGCGCCAGTTCGTACACAGAATTGCAGCCGTCGAGCACACGAAGATGAGGTTCTTCGACTAGCGCCACGCGTCGCACGATACCCTTCTTGATTTGAACCAGCCGCGTCATAGAATTCTGATCCGCTCCTCGCGCTTATCTATTCGACAACTTCGAAGTCCTGCGGCGCCGTCTCAACGATGGTGAGACCGAAACCCGGCACGTCGTCATCCAGATCGATGAAACCGTCTTTCGCCTTAGGCTCGCCTGCAAAGAGATACCAGAAAAGTTCATTCCCCACTTCGACATCCACCATGGGGAAATATTCTGCCATCGGAGAATTCAGGCTTGCCATAACTACGTGATAGTTGTGCATCTGCCCCGCATGTGGAATCACAGGAACCGAGTAGGCCTCGGCCAGCGCGGCAATTTTTCGCGCTTGCGTAATACCGCCCACACGGTTCGTGTCGAACTGGATATAGTCCACCGCGCGCGCCTGCAACAAATCTCGAAATCCATACAAAGTAAATTCGTGCTCCCCTCCAGCGATCGGGATTTGCCCGTAGGATTTCAACTCGGCATATCCCTGGATATCGTCAGGAATAACGGGCTCTTCCAGCCAGCGGAGGTGAAACGGTTCCAGGAGTGGGAGCATTCGCTTGGCGTAGTCGAGTGTCCAGCCCATGTAGGCATCGGCCATCACATCGATGTCGTTCCCTACGGCCTCGCGCACGGTGCGAACCAGTTCGAGATTTCGCTGCATCCCTTCCCCACCATCCACCGGTCCCCACCCGAAACGAAGCTTCATTGCCTTGTAGCCTTCCTTCTTATAGTGCGTCGCCTCTGCCGCGAGTTCACTGGGCTTCGTGGCATACAGGCGGCTCGCGTAAACAGGAATGCGCGGCTTCGTTCTGCCTCCCAGCAACCGGTACACAGGTTGCTTGGCAGACTTGCCCAACAGATCCCAGAGGGCGATGTCGACGGCACTGATTGCCACCATTCCAATCCCCTTGCGTCCAAATGCCATCGTCTTGCGATACATGTGCTGCCAGAGGAATTCGATATCCCACGGATTCCGCCCCATCAACAGCGGCTTCAAATAGAGATCAATTGCCTGTTTCGTGACTTGCGGGGCAAGGGCGGCGTTGCCGATTCCCACGAGACCATCATCAGTGAATATCTCGACGACGAGCCATCCGTGGAAAGTGAATGTGCCCATGGACGCCTGCGGCAACTGCAGCGAATCCATCGGATTCGTGCAGAAATGTGGCGGCAACGGCACCGTCTTGCCACGCCATCGGAACACGCGCGTTCGAATCTCTTTGATCTTCATCGCGCTCCTTGATACGTCAATCTCCGCTCAATATCCTCAGGCTGGAATAACGGAATCGCGACCAGAATGACAATGAATGCAACGACGTGGAACATTCCGGCGAGCGTGAGAACCACGCCGTATCCGATACCGTGGTCCAGCAAATAGCCAACCAACTGCCCAAACGCAATTCCGCCCATCGCTCCACCAAACCCAACCAGGCCCGCCACTGAGCCCACCACACGCCGCGGCAGAAGATCAGTAGGCAGCACCATCACCAGTGTCGACCAGGATTGCTGCCCGAAATATGCCACGCTGAAGATCACGATGGCCCAGGACACTGCGACATAGGGAACGAAAATGACAAGCGGCATGACCGCCGCACTCAACCCTAGTGCCAGCTTCCTCGCCGCACTCAGTGAGAATTCCCGACGCACCAGGTAACTTGAAAACCACCCCCCCACGAGGCACCCGATTCCGGCTGCCGCATACGGAATCCACGCAAACGCGCCAACTGCCTTGATGTCGAATCCGCGCGCGTCGTACAGATATTTTGGCAACCAGAAAAGATAGAAGTACCAGGCAGCGTCGCTCAGGAATTTCGCCGCCACCATTCCCCAAACCTCACGGATGCGCAACAGATCAATCCAGCGTAGGTGCGCTGCAGATTCGCCACCATCCGAGTGATTCGCCTCAGGACCTTGCTCCGGAGAGAAGTACGACAAGCGCCACCATGCGGTCCAGAGCAGGCCAAGAGCGCCCGAGATGACGAATATCCATCGCCAATTCAAGAAACTCAGGATGACGGCAATCAGGGGCGGAGCGATCACGGCTCCTACGGCCGTTCCCGCATTGATGATGCCCATCGCACTCGCGCGTTCATGGGTCGGGAACCACTCCGCAACTGCCCTTGTTGCCGCTGGAAAACCGCCTCCTTCGCCGATCCCGAGCAGGAAACGGCTCACTGCAAGCATCGCGAAGCTCAACGCCAGCGCGTGACTCGCGCAAGCCAGGGACCAGAAAATCATGATCACCGTGAAGCCCCGGCGCGTTCCCAACGCGTCGGTTAGCTTTCCCCCGCCGGCATACATGAAGGCATAGGCGAACAGAAACGCGGATTGCAGCATGGAAAACTGCTGATTCGAAAGCGGGATATCCTTCCCAATCGCATTCACGGCGACTGGAAGAGTCTGGCGGTCCAGATAGCTGATTGCAATCGCCGCACTGACTAGAACTGCAATTCTCCACCGCACCAAGAGCCTGCTCCTCGATTAAGCTGCCCTTCACGGGGCGATCCCGGTGTTCCCGTCTACTGCGATTCGCTTCTTAAGATTTGACCACCTGAGTCCAAACCTGCATCGCGGTTGCTTGCCGGTTCGCCCATGCGTAGTACGGAATGAAGGTCAGTGGAACTCTCTTCGTTCTCTCGTTTGCTCCGGTGTACCGCGGGTAGAGAACGTTGGCGGACGCGCTCCTCTCGTAGGACGCGCCAGTGTGGTGGAGTAAGAGAACTCCACCGAGAAGGTCGCTCTTCATCTCGGTCTGAAACTCGGAGCCAGGGCGCTTCCCCAACTCCAAGGCCACGTCACTCAATGTCACGCCGTTCGACTGATCGACTTCTTCGAGACAATAGACAAGTGGGCCGCGCTGGACCGCGACACGCCCTGTGTCATCCGCCACCCGTGGATTCGCTTCAAGTACCTGCGGCACCATTTCCACCTGCAAATGGACGCGATCTCCCGCAGACCAGCGCCGGCGTATCGGTAGATACGCACCCGGTTTTACACCCGACAGCGCTGTGCCGTTTACGGTCACCTGTGCGCTGTCGACCCATCCAGGAATTCGCAGATAGACCGCAAAATCGGTCGGTTGCGACGGTGTTACTGTCATCTCAACACTGCCATCCCACGGATAATTTGTCTTCTGCGCGACCTTCAGGCCCGTGCCATTCTCCAGATGCCAGTCCAGTTCTGAATTGTCATAAAGGTGCACGTAGATCCCGTCGTCGCTGGTGCTGTAGAAATATCCGGGCAACGAACCGAAAGTGCGCTCGAGATTAGGAGGACAGCACGTTGTGTCGTACCACGGGTTGCGAATCTTATCTCCGCCCGACGGATCGAATGCCAGCGGATTGCGATAGCAGTACATCACTCCATCGAGCGACATTCCCGAGTTGATGCCGTTATAGAGGGCACGCTCGATCACATCCGCGAACTTCGCGTCCCCAGTTGCCGCCAGCATGCGCCAGTTCCACATCATGTTCCCGATGGCGGCGCAACTCTCCCCATACGCTCGGAAATTTGGCAGTTCGTAGGCATCGCCGAAGGCTTCTCCGTCCGCGCGGGAACCCACCCCTCCGGTGACGTACATCTTGGTGGTGGTCATGTCGGTCCAGAGTTTGTTCAGAGTCGCCCAGTAGGAGTCGTCGCCGGTCTCCATGTAGTAGTCCGTAGCTCCACAGCACGCATAAACGGCTCGAACGGCGTGGCCTTCGAGTTTCGTCCGTTCTGTAAAAGGCGTGCCCGAGAACATGTAAATCGTTCTGCGCTCCGGGAGGTCGATCCGTTTGTCTCCCCGCAGGATGTAGCCGGCAAGTTCGAGTTGTCGCTTGTCGCCCGTGATTCGATAGAGCTCAATCAGTGCCATCTCTATCTCAGGATGTCCGGACACGATTGGCTTTTTCGGAGCAGGACCATAGTTAGGAATCAGGAAGCCGTCAACGAATCGAATGCCGGCGTCAAGCAACTTGCGGTCGCCGGTCGCGCGGTAGTAGGCAATTGCCCCCTGCAACATGTGTCCGATGTTGTACAGCTCATGGCCGGTCGTCTGCGTTTGTGGCAGCATCCTCTGCGACTTGCGATCGTCCACGTAGTAGGTGTTCAGGTACCCGTTGGGTTCCTGCACCGCCACCACCTCGTTAATCATCTTCTCAGCGCTTGCCCGAAGCTTTGGGCGATCCCCGGACTGCAGAACAAAGCCAACCGCTTCCGTCCATTTGTAGACATCGGAGTCCGAATACACCGGGCCACGCTGTGCAGCGTCGCTCTTGCCCACAAGTCGAAGGAAATTGGTCATGCGGCCATTCGCTTCTAGCAGATCATGCATCGTCGGGATACTTGCGTTGACGTTGATCTCGCGCCGGGCTCCCCAAAAACCACTATCGATCGTTACCGCGCGCACCGGAATATTTCGCAGCTTCGCGTGAGGCGATTTCGCCAGGTTCTCAACCCCTTGGTCTCGCCAGCCGGGTTTATCCGTTAGAGCGACCTCGGTCTGAGTCGCACCTGCGGCCCCCTCTCTAGCAATGACAGCTATGGCATCCCGTGCGGGAAAGGATGAAATAGCAGCCACGGCGGCCGCTGAGGTCACAAACTGCCGCCGAGACATCTCCCTTTTCTGATTCATGAACTTTCCTCCCCAGTCTGGTCAGGTCCGTTGCTCGAAATTATAGCGCCGAGCGCAGTAACCGTTTACTCGTCGGCGCGAGCGAACGGCGCAGTCCGCACTCACATATCCACGCCCCGCCATGCCTTCGTTCAAATTACAGTTCGTGAGATGATCCTGCTTGCTTGTTCTGTCGTCAATCAATTTTTTTGAGATTACGTTTACTTACATGTTTTACAGTATGATCGAAACGCTTCCACACACCGGAGACGGCGAAGGAACCAAACCTCTAGGATCATCCGATGACCAAACTACGCAGTCAATCATGGTTCGGGCGACAGGACCGTGAAGGCTTCATGTATCGCAGCTGGATGAAGAACCAAGGTTGGCCGCATGATCTTTTCGATGGCCGCCCGGTGATCGGAATTTGCAACACCTGGTCTGAGTTCACGCCTTGCAATGCCCATTTTCGAGAGCTTGCCGAGTTTGTGAAGCGCGGCGTCTGGGAGGCCGGCGGCTTCCCTCTCGAGTTCCCCGTCATGTCGCTGGGCGAGACACAACTTCGGCCCACGGCAATGTTCTTTCGCAACCTCGCCAGCATGGACGTCGAAGAGTCGATTCGTGGCAATCCCATGGACGGTGTCGTCCTGCTTATGGGCTGCGACAAGACAACCCCTTCCCTGCTGATGGGCGCCGCTTCCTGCGACTTGCCGACAATCGGCCTCTCCGGCGGCCCCATGCTCTCCGGCAAATTTCAAGGTCGCGATCTGGGATCCGGAACTGGCCTCTGGCAAATGTCGGAACAAGTTCGGGCCGGTGCCATGCCAGTCGAGGAATTCTTCCAGGCTGAAAGCTGCATGCATCGCTCGAAGGGTCACTGCATGACCATGGGTACAGCTTCGACTATGGCGAGCATGGTCGAGGCGCTCGGCATGAGTCTTCCCGGCAATGCTGCAATCCCCGCGGTCGATGCTCGGCGCAGCACTCTTGCGCAGCTAACGGGCCGCCGTATCGTCGAAATGGTCCATGAAGACCTGCGTATCTCGCGCATTCTGACCCGTCAGGCATTTGAAAACGCCATTCGCGCGAACGCAACCATCGGCGGATCCACCAACGCGGTGATTCATTTGATTGCCATCGCGGGCCGCGTGGGTGTGCCTCTTGCTCTCGACGATTTTGACCGGCTCGGTTCGACGCTGCCGTGCCTCGTCAACATTCAGCCCTCCGGAAAATACCTTATGGAGGACTTCTACTATGCCGGCGGCCTGCCTCGTGTTCTTCGAGAACTTGGCGAGGCGGGCGCGCTTCACCGTGACGCGTTAACCGTCAACGGAAAATCGATCGGCGAGAATGTGGCCGAGGCGCCTTGCTGGAATCCCGATGTGGTCCACACCTTTGCCAGTCCATTTAAATCGAATGCTGGCATTGCTGTTCTGCACGGAAATCTCGCACCGGATGGCGCCGTAATCAAGCCATCCGCGGCCAGTCCACAACTGTTGCAGCACACTGGGCGAGCCGTCGTCTTCGAATCGATCGAAGAGTTTCACTCGCGGATCAATGACGAAGCCCTCGACGTCGATGAAAGTTGTGTCCTGGTTCTCAAAAACTGCGGCCCCCGTGGTTATCCGGGTATGGCCGAAGTTGGCAACATGCCCCTGCCCCCAAAACTGCTGCGCAAGGGGATAACGGACATGGTCCGGATCTCCGACGCGAGAATGAGCGGTACCGCGTACGGAACTGTCGTACTGCACGCTTCGCCCGAAGCTGCTGCCGGCGGCACGCTCGCGCTGGTCCGCTCCGGCGATACGATCACTCTGGATGTCGCTCGGCGCTTGGTTCAACTTGAGGTCGATGACGCAACCTTGGCCGCCCGCCGCGCGCAATGGAAACCTCCGGCTCTTCCTGAACGCGGCTGGCAAAGACTTTATATCCAACACGTGCAACAAGCGCATTTGGGAGCCGATCTCGATTTTCTCGTGGGACACAGTGGCTCACGCGTCGCTCGCGACTCCCACTGACCAACGGGCCGGGTGTCAACATGAACGATCAGTGGAGTCGACGCACTCTTCTAAAACAACTCGCAGCGCTATCGGCAACGCTGGCTTTGCCGACCGAAAAATTTGTTGGAGAGCCATCCGTGGCCGCGGTCAGCCGAGACTGCGAAGTCCAAATTGCCATCGTGAGCGCACATACCGTCCGCTTGACGGTTCTCCCTATCCAGAATGGAAAAGTGGCAGACACTCCTTTCAATGGCGCGCTCGTGCGCGAATCCTGGGGTCCTCCAATCGCAAGACTGCGTGGCCAGGAACTGGGGCAAGCGATTCAATCCGGCAACCTGAGGGTTCGCGCGTCTCTCGATCCTCTGTCGTTTACGATCTCAACCGCCGACGGAGTCGAGGTCCAAACACTTTCAGCAGACCGCTCCACCGGCATCGTGTCATTCGCGACCGGAAAATCCCCTCTGCTCGGTCTTGGAGAGGGCGGTCCTCAGTTCGACCGGCGAGGTTCCGTCGACACCATGATAAATGGACAGGTCGGTTATCACCTTGAAACTCACGGCGGTCGTGTCCCCATCCCATGGATCATCGGCACTGCTGGTTGGGCGATCTTCTTTCATCAACCATTCGGAACCTTCGACTTTACCGAACCTCAATCCAGGTTCGCTCCTGCAAGCCCAGACACCCGATTTCCGCTGGATATCTTCGTCGTGGCCTCGCCTGATCCGGCCACGATTATGGCTGAATACGCCCGCCTCACCGGGCACGCCGAACTGCCCCCGCTCTGGAGTCTCGGATATCAGCAATCACATCGGACGCTTGCAAGCCGTGAGGAAGTGCTAGCCGAAGCAAAAACATTCCGCGAAAAGAAACTTCCTTGCGATGCCCTGGTCTACCTGGGTACAGGCTTCTGCCCATCGGGCTGGAATACAGAGAACGGCTCATTCTCCTGGAACCTCCAAGTGTTTCCCGACCCCCGGAAGATGATCGATGAACTGCACAAAGACAACTTCCGGGTTGTGCTCCATGACGTAATCCTGACTGACAAACTTAGAGGATCGGTTCACGACTCATGTAAGTTGTCCGAGTTCGACGAGGCAGAAGCGAGTTGCTACTGGGACGCTCACCGCAAAGATTTCGCGATGGGCGTCGACGGCTGGTGGCCCGACGAAGGCGACCCACTCGACATTCCTTCGCGGCTCGGACGCAACCGGATGCACTGGGAAGGTCCCCAACTCGATCGACCCAATGAGCGTCCGTATGCGTTACATCGCAACGGCTACGCAGGCATGCAGCGCTACGCATCGTTTCTGTGGTCGGGAGACGTGTATTCCAAGTGGGAGACGCTCAAGATGCAGGTTCCAATTGCGATCAACACCTCTCTTTCCGGCATTCCCTACTGGGGAACCGACATCGGAGGTTTCGTCCCTACAAAAGACTTCACGGCGGAGCTATATCTGCGTTGGTTTCAGTTCGGAGCATTCTGCACGCTGTTCCGCTCCCATGGCCGCACATGGAAGTTGCGTCTTCCCTGGGGATGGAATACTGGCGATCCCGGTCCGATCGAGATCCGCAACTACGACGGCGCAGCGATTCCAGATGCGAGCCAATTACACAACGAACAGGTAGAGCCCATCTGTCGCAAATATCTGGAGCTTCGCTATCGGATGCTTCCCTATCTCTATAGCGCCGTGCGTGAGTGCACTGTCACCGGCTTGCCTGTCATGCGCGCGTTGTGGCTTCATTACACCGACGATCCAAAGGCAGTCGAGTGCCCGGACGAGTACCTGTGGGGCCGGGACATCCTAGTGGTCCCCGTGGTGGAGAATGGTGCAAACTCTCGCAAAATTTATCTGCCACGCGGGGTTTGGTACGACTTCTGGACGCGCGAGAGACTCGAAGGCGGCCGCGAATTCATGCGCCCGGTTGATTTGGAGACCATTCCCCTCTACGTGCGGGCCGGAACGATCTTGCCCCTTGGCCCCGTGAAGCAATACACCGGAGAACAAGTCGATCAACCGCTCTCCGTTTCCATTTATCCCGGTGCTGATGCTTCATTTCTGCTTTATGAAGACGATGGCCGTTCCTTCAATTACCGCAAAGGTGAGTGGATGGGTGTGCACCTGACCTGGAATGACGCACAACGCACGCTCACGTTAAGTCTTGCACTGGGCTCGCGTCTGCTCCCTCCATTGCAAAGGAATCTCGAAGTAAAGCTTCTTGATGCGGAGAAGCACATCATGTTCGACGGACGTCCGATCAAGGTGCGATTCTAGTCTTACACGATTGGGGACGCAGAGGCAGAGATTGACCATTACGTTCTTTGGGACGTTCACCTCCGGAGAAACTTTACGGAACACCGGATTTGAACCTTCCATCTGCTCGCAAGTCTCCGTCAGCTTGTGTCTCAGATCCAAACGTAGGCTGCAATGCTCTGAAGTTCTTGCAGAGCCTTTGCGCCCCCTCCAGCTTTAACACTTCCTGATATCTCATTCTTTGTTCAGGTGCTTAACCAGTTAGAGCGCAAAATTGACGAAAGGCTTCGCTCTGCAAAGTTTAGTTCGTCAAGAACCTTCTGCAATTCAGAGACTTTCAGCCGTATGACGGGTGTGCGGACCTAACCGCTCCACCCATGATTAGAGAGCTTTTGCGCTAGAAGAGAGGTTTAACAATTTTAACCATAGAGCCAGTACATTAGCGTTTTCCCTTCCTGACACATTGGTTATACGCGGACGCGTTGACCATGAAGTCTGGATTGCTAGCAGAATTCTGACCTCTACTACGATTGTCATCGCCGGGTATTTCCGCAAGGTGTTAGCGTTCACGCATGAGTCGCTCCCAGCGTTCGCTTTAAGCCTTCTTCATAGGATATCCGTTCCTTGTAGCCCCACTCTGCGCGAATGCGGGTAGTGTCGTATGCGATGTCCTGGCGGAAATCATAGGCATTGGCTGCGACCGGCGGGATGTTTGACGGCGGAAGGTTCTGAAGACGCTTCGCAATGGTTGGGGTGTACGCCTCGCCTACGTTGTAGACCTGGTTAGCGGCCGCAGAATGAAGAGCCGCCAACACAATAGCTCTCCGGGAATTGTTTCGTCTAAGGTTGAATTGCCCTCGTGATGCCTGCCTGTCGCCACTTGTGCGGAATCGCTTCACAGACGTTTTCCAATTCAGGACGGACACGGGGGCATGATAAGATATTCCAAGTCGTTTGCCCCCTTTCTTCTCACCCCAATGGATATCCGAGAGATTGCCCGGAGGGCGAAAGTTTCCATTGCCACCGTGTCTAGAGCGATTAACCGTGTTCCCACGGTCGATCCTCAGCTCGCCAAGCGAGTATGGAAAGTGGTCGACGAGTTGGGTTATTACCCCAATACCCAGGCTCGCGCGTTGGTGCTCGGGCGAAGCCGCATCTTCGGACTGATTGTGTCGGAAATCACGAATCCGTTTTTCCCGGAGATTGTTCAGACCTTCGAGGATTTAGCGGTTGAGAACAACTACGAGATTCTGTTGACTTCCACCGTGCATGACCCCAAACGCATGGAGTCATCGGTCCGCAGGATGATTGAACGCCGCGTGGATGGAGTCGCGATTCTAACCTTCGGCATGGAGGAGTCCCTGATTGAACACCTTCGCGACCGGAAGGTTCCGCTCGTATTCGTTGATGTTGGGCCCGATGTCCCGGGCATTGCAAATATCCGGATCAACTATCTGAACGGCATTCGACAGGCAGTCCAGCACTTGGCTGCGCTGCGTCATAGACGAATAGCATTTATTGCGGGTCCACAGTACTTGAAGTCCGCCGGTGCGCGGCGAGAGGCTTTCGAGGACTCCATGAAGGAAATCGGACTTTCTCCAGACTTAATCGTAATCGGGGACCACAGGATGGAGGGGGGAATGAATGCCCTTCTCGAACTCAATAAATTGAATGATCCGCCGACTGCGGTCCTCTGCTCCAACGACATGACTGCCATTGGAGTCCTGCGGGAAGCATACGAACAAAACATCAATATACCGGATGACCTCTCGGTTGTCGGCTTCGACGATATCCATTTGGCCGAGTTCACTATTCCGCCATTGACGACGGTTCAGATGTCTCAGCACGATTTGGCCAAGATTGCGTTCAACGCCCTATTGCAAGAAGTCGAGTACGGATCTTCCTCGCGCGAACGGCACAACTATGAACTCGTGACGAGTCTAGTCCTCCGCCGATCCACGGCCTTGGCTCCGATTAGAAAATCGGCGGCTACGCTGCCCAAGACAAACCGCATTGCGAAATCACGCAGGACATCTATAGTTGATTTTGGGCCAGCCAATCATAACTCTCGCGTCACAGACTGATTTTCAAAAGGGGTCCGTCTTGGATTCCCCGGCCAGAGATCCATTGCGCACTTCGCCTTGGGGTGAGAGCATAACTGGAATATATTCTTCGATAGTCGGGCCCCGATCCATGAACATCACCCTCAGGCTTGCATCCGCGTGCGTGATTTCGCTGCTACTAGTCATCTGTAGCCCCGCAGAAGCGTCTCTCTCGACGGAAAACCCCGGACAGGCCAAGGAAAACGATTCAGCCCTCTCTGTGACGCAGATTCAGGCGTCGCTTCAGCGTGAGCCTGGCAATTCAAAGCTTTACATCAAACTGGGGCAAGCTTACTGGAACAATGGCGACTACCAACCAGCCTTCGATGCCTTCAGGCAGGCTGTGAAACTCGCTCCAGCTTCGGCTGAGGCCCATAACTGGTTGGGCGCATTTCTGATGGGACGTGGCAACCTGCCCGACTCAATTTCGGAACTGCGCAAGGCCGTTTCTCTCGATCCCAAGTATGCGCGAGGGTACACGAATCTGGGTTCTGCTCTCGCGAAGAGCGGCGACCTTGGCGACGCGGTAACCGCGTTTCAAAAGGCCTTGGCCCTTGAGCCAAATAGTTGGGCAGCACACCTCAACCTTGGGCTCGCGTTGCGTGAGAATGGAGATGCCGCGGGCGCGCTTGTCCACCTGCGCCGAGTGGCACAAGCGCAACCGAAAAATCCGACGGTGCAATGCGAACTCGGCCAGGCGCTTCGCCAGAACGGTGACTTGTCGGCCGCAGCGGCCGCCTTCGAGCGTGCACTGGAGATGGATCCGGAGACGCGCGAAGCCTATTACGGGCTCGGCTTCACGTTAAAGCAGCAAGCTGCGGCGGCACGTAAAGCTCCGCCGGCCTCTCTTGCAACGAATCAATATCAAAAGGGAGCGCAAGATGACTTGGCCAAAGGTGATTTAAGCTCGGCCAAGGAACAACTCCTGAAAGCCCTTGCGGCCGATGAAAACGACGGCGATGCTCACAATCTCCTCGGATACATCTTGGGTCAGCAAGGAGACACGGCCTCCGCACTACCGCATCTGGAACGTGCTGTCGCGCTTCGACCCGACTCTGCGGACGTTCACTACAACTATGGCGCAGCCCTGTGGTATGGCGGTGCGAAACAGAAGGCCATCTCGGAACTTAAAACGAGTATTCGCCTCGACCCTTCGGCCGCTGCCAGTTACGCGCTGCTCGGAATGGCGCAACGCGACGAAGGTGATTTAGCTGATTCGAAAGTGAATCTTGAGCGGGCGCTCGCCCTCTCACCGACAACAGCAGCTAGCTTCATTGATCTTGGAATAGTTTTCCTCAAGCAGGCCCAACTTCAAAGAGCCCTGGCGCAGTTTGAAGCTGGGCTGAATGCCAACTCAGCCGTTCCCACTCCCGATTGGGATGGTGCAATCACCGCATTGCGTGAAGCCATTTCACAAGGTCCCGACCTCCCAGAACTACACAATGTGCTCGGACTCTTGCTCGGTCGCAGAGGCACCGATAGCAACGAAGTTCTGACCGAGCTCCGTCAAGCTCTGCGTTTGCGGCCGCACTATGCCGAGGCTCACAACAACATGGGCCTGGTCTTGGCCCAAAACGGTGATGACGAGAAAGCGACCGTTGAATTTCGCGAGGCTGTCCGGATTCGTCCGGACTACGCTGACGCTCATGCGAACCTGGGCGCCGTGCTCATGCTCGCGGACGTGGAAGAAGCTATTGGCGAGTTAGAGAAGGCGACATCTCTCGATCCAACATTGATAAAAGCCCAATTCAACCTTGCCGAAGCGTACGGCAACAGTTCGAGCCACGGCGCTGCGAAACAGATCGAGCAATTGCGAAAGATCATTTCGATCGCACCGGACTTTGCCCGGGCACATCTTGCATTGGGCAAGGCCCTGCTGCACGACGCGAAGGTCAGCGATGCGGTCGCTGAACTTCGAGACGCAACGCGCCTGGACCCGACAAGCGGCGAAGCGCACTACCAATTGGGCCTGGCCTTAGCTAGAAGCGGTCAGCAAGAGGAAGCTGCAGCAGAAGTGAAGAAAGGACGGGAACTCTCCTCCGCCGACGAGCGCAACCAGAATGCGGAGCTTGATATCTCGGAAGGCCAGGCAGCTCTTCAAAAAGCCGAACTGCGGGAAGCGGAAGCGAAGTTCCGTCATGCCATCAAACTGCTGCCAAACTCTCCGGTCGCACAGCATTTCTTGGGCATGGTATTGGAAAAAGAAGGGGACACCGAGGGCGCCGTCACCGCCTATCAGAAAGCGGTGGAATTGAATCCGAGCGACTTGAGCGCCAGGCAGAGCGTGGGTAGGCTGAAGCCACCTGATGCGCCTGCGCAAACTTCCAGTTCCACCGACCTGGCCGGCGGGATGAGCGAAGGCAAAATCGCTGACGATGATCCCGCAAAGATTTCCGAGTTCGAGAACTATATTCGTGAGAGTCGATATAAGGACGTAGAGCCATTGCTCACATCCTACGTGAAAGAACATCCCAACTCTTCCCGTGGTTGGTACGCTCTCGGCTACAGCCAGTTTGCTCAGAAAAGGATCGGGGACTCCATCAAATCACTGTCCCAATCGCTCAGCTTGAATGTTAGAAACGCCGACGCACACAAAATCCTTGGGCGCGACCTTATGGTCATCGGGCGTTTTGACGCCGCACAAACGGAATTTGAACGGGCGATTCGCTACGCTCCGAAATCGAGTGAAAGCTACTACGATCTGGGCAAACTGTATTCGCTCCAGGACAATTGGCTGGCCGCGCGCAAGCAATTCGAGGAGGCCATTCGACTCGATCCGGGATATATCGAAGCAATTGATTCCCTGGGCTTTACTCAAGAGGCGTTGAGCGATGATGCCGCTGCCCTTCAGACCTATCAGAAGGCAATCGCTCTCAATGAGGAGCGCCACGGCAAATTCGTTTCTGCTCACGTGAATTTGAGCGCCTACTACAACCGCACTGGCAATCCGACAAAGGCCCTCGAGTACGCGGAGAAAGCGCTTGAACTTGATCCTAAGTCCGATTCCGCCTGGTTTCAAAAGGCACGAGCCGAGGAGCGTCAGGGGCAACTTCAGGCTGCCGCCGATTCGCTGAATCACGCCATCTCCTTGAACCAACGCTCGTCTTCGTATTACTACGTCCTCTCCGGAATCTATCGACGGCTCGGCAATCTCCCGGAGAGCAAGAAGGCACTCGAGTCGTTCACGCGCCTGGATCAAGAGAACAACGAATTGGAAAAGATGCGACACAACATGTCGAAGAGCAGAGCTGCGCCACATCCCGGAGGAGACCGTGAGTAGTTGCTCGCGGATCGAGTGGCCGCGTAAATCCTTCTGGATACTGGGTTGGGCGGGTGCGGTGATATCGGCCTCACTGATGACCGTCGCTCAAACGGCTCCCGAAGTGCAGTTTGCCGACATCACGGCTCAGAGCCACGTCGATTTCACTCAGGAAAACTCCGCCACTTCGAATAAATACCTGATCGAAACCATGGGTGGCGGTGTGGCCCTCTTCGACTACGACAATGACGGCCGACTGGACATTTTCTTCA
Source organism: Candidatus Sulfotelmatobacter sp. (assembly GCA_017883425.1). GTDB lineage: Bacteria > Acidobacteriota > Terriglobia > Terriglobales > Acidobacteriaceae > Sulfotelmatobacter. The sequence continues at coordinate 41,535 of JADGNP010000001.1, forward strand.
CCAATGGCGCGCTGCTTTCCGATCCAATGCCCGATGGCAAGATGCCCGACAAATCGCACAAGGAGTTCTGGAATCGCCTCTACCACCAGAATGCAGACGGTACCTTTACCGAAGTGACGGAACATGCCGGTCTTACCGGAATGCCCCAGGGGTACTACAGCATGGGCGTGGCAGTTGGCGACTATGACAACGATGGTTTTGAAGATCTGTACGTCACCGGATACGGCGGAAACATTTTGTATCACAACAACCACGATGGAACCTTTACCGATGTCACCGAGAAAGCCGGGGTCAGAGGGGGGGGCTGGAGTGCGAGCGCGGGGTTTTTTGATTATGACAATGACGGAAGACTTGACCTACTCGTCACGCGCTACATTGACTGGACACTTAAGACGAATCGCTATTGTGGAGAAAGACCCCCGAATGGCGTTCGTGCCTACTGCCACCCGGATAATTACGACGGCTTGACGAATATCCTGTATCACAACAACGGAGATGGCACATTCACCGATGTTTCTCAGAAGGCAGGAATCGCCAATCCGCACGGCAAGGGGCTGGGCGTTTCTTTTGCCGACTACGATGGCGATGGCTTCACTGATGTTTTTGTCGCAAATGACTCCGTGCAATGCTTTCTCTACCACAACAACGGCAACGGCACGTTCAGCGAAGTCGGTCTGCTCGCCGGCGTCGGTTACAACGAGGATGGCAAAACTTTCGCGGGCATGGGGATCGACTTCAGCGACTACGACAACGATGGCCTGCCTGATATCGTGGTTACCGATCTCTCCAATGAACGCTACATGCTATTTCGTAATGAGGGGACGGGCACGTTTCGCGATGTGACCAACACCTCCGGCATCGGGAGCGCCACTCTGGCTTTCTCTGGTTGGAGCACCCACCTTTTCGATTATGACAACGACGGCTGGAAAGACCTGTTCGTCGCGCAGTCTCATGTCATGGACACGATCGAGAAGACTTCCCCCAACCTTCGGTATCTGCAACCGCCTTTGTTGCTCCGCAATGTGTCCGGCCATTTTTCGCGGGTCGTCGCTGGAGAGGTCTTCCGGAAAGACTGGGCAGGGCGCGGCGCCGCTTTTGGTGACATCGACAACGATGGCGACACGGATATTGTCGTCAGCAATCTTGGCCAGAAAGCGTACTTACTTCGGAATGACGGCGGAAACAGGAATAACTGGATCGGCATTCAGCCCGTGGGCACTAAATCCAATCGCGATGGCATCGGAGCACGAATCAAGGTCGTGTCCGCTTCCGGCCTGACGCAGTACTTTACGGTGAACACGGCGGTCGGCTATCTTTCCGCCAGTGATAAACGCGTGATTGCCGGTCTCGGCAGGGACTCCAGCGCCAAACTGATCGAAATTCGATGGCCCTCGGGAATCGTGCAAAAATTTGAGGACGTCAAAGCCCGCCAATATCTCAAGGCGGTCGAACCCACCCAATGATCACTCGCCGGGAATTGATGTTCAGAATTGCAACTGCGGCGGGCTCTACCCTGATTCTTCCATCCCGATTCGCCCTTGCTCAGGGAATTTCGTCCCGCGGCATGAAGCCGCAACCGCGCGGCAAGCCATCCGGTCGTCCATTTTTTGCGCACTTCGTTGACGTTGCAAAAGAGGCTGGATTGAAGGAGTCCATCGTCTACGGTGGTCTCGAAACAAAAAACTACATCGTCGAGGTAGTTGGAGCTGGGGTTGCATTCCTTGACTATGACAATGATGGCTGGATGGATCTACTGGTGCTGAACGGCACTCGACTTGAAGGCGATCCGCCGGGCGTCACCAATCGCCTGTACAAGAACAATCGAGATGGTACGTTCACCGACGTGACCGCAAAAGCAGGGCTGATACGGGCTGGCTGGGCTTCGGGCGTGACCGTTGCCGATTATGACAACGACGGTTTTGACGATCTCTTTATCACCTACTACGGCCACAACGTGCTTTACCACAACAATGGCAACGGCACGTTCTCTGATGTGACGAACAAGGCTGGGCTCTCGCAGAGCGCTGTGCGTTACGGTTCGGGCTGCACTTGGGTGGACTACGACCGCGACGGACACCTCGATCTCTTTGTTGCTAACTACCTCAGCACTACTCTCGATAAGTTGCCAAAGCCGGGAACGAACCCTGACTGCACCTGGAAAGGTGTTGCGGTGAACTGCGGTCCCCGCGGCCTGCCTACCGGCTTCGTGCAGCTTTTTCATAACAACGGCAACGGTACTTTTACAGAAGTCAGTAAACAGAGTGGCGTGGCGTCCGCATCCGGTTCCTATCCCATGACGTGTGTGGCAGCCGACTACGATAATGACGGCTGGCCTGATATTTACGTCGCGTGCGATTCCACCCCTAGCTGGATGTTTCGCAATCAGCACGATGGCACTTTTCGCGAAGAGGCCCTCGAACGCGGCGTCGCGCTCAGCGAAGATGGACTAGTGCAAGCCGGCATGGGCGCAGCAGTGGGGGATATTGATCTAGACGGGAATCTCGACATTTTCAAGACTAACTTTGCCGACGATACGAACATTCTCTATCACAACGACGGCAAGGGCAACTTCGACGACGTCACCATTCATTCCGGCTTAGGCGTTGAAACACGCTACGTCGGATGGGGTGCAGGAATCGTTGATCTGGACAACGACGGCTTCCCCGATCTCTTTGTGGCGACCGGAAGTGTTTATCCCGAAGTTGAAAAGAAAGTGCCGGCCTACCCGTTTCGGACTCCACGCCTGGTCTTTCGCAATCTGGGCGACGGCAGATTCGAGGAGTTAATCGAAGAAGCTGGCCCGGGCGTCTCCGATGTGCACGCCAGCCGCGGGTGCGCTTTCGGGGACTTCGACAATGATGGCGACATCGACGTCCTCATCTGGAACATGAACGAGCCTCCTTCTTTGCTGCGAAATGATCTGTCCGGGAGAGGCCACTGGCTGAAAGTCTTCCTCATTGGAGTCCGCAGCAATCGCAGCGCGATTGGCGCGCGAGTGACTGCCCGGTACGGCAACCGTCTGCAATCGCAGGAGGTTAGCGCGCAATCCAGCTTCTATTCTGTGAACGACCGCCGCTTACACTTCGGGCTTGGAAACGAAACAGTGGCGCATCTGAGCATTCGCTGGACAAACGGCACCACAGAGACTGTTCCAAACGTTGCGGCCGACCAACTCGTCGTCATTCGCGAAGCGGCGGGGATCATTCACAAGCAAAAGTTCTGAGCGGCGCGGATCAGCCTCATCATCCCCCAGAAAAGCTGCTAGCCTCTAGTCAGAAAACGATTTCTGCACGCTCGCAGATAGGGTGTAGGGCGTGGCTGGACGCTGCAGACGCCTACCAGGCGCGCGCCAAGCGAGCACAAATTCAGAACCCGATCCCCTGCAAGCAAGAATACTCGCAACAGAATGCTTTTTGCAGATGGAGGCTGGCCTGCAAACGGGAAAAACGATTTAGATTAGCCGATTCTTTTCATAAACTTACAGGAGCGTCGAGACTTTCAGCCGAAGCCTTGACCAATCGGTTACCTCTACTGCCCTTTGCGCAGGTCCGAGGCGCCACTGTGCCTTTTTCTGCTAGTACAAAAGAATTAGCTTGACAGTGATGCCGGTTAGCAGTAAAAAATGCATCCATCTGAGAAAAGGTTTTCTCGACATCGCGTGAGGTTTCGAACTTCAACCGGGAGGCGCGAGATGAAACGCCGGCCGTTTTCTGCAATCTCTCTGCTGTTGGCCCTAGTTTGGTTCAGCAACGTACAATCGTTTGGTCAGTTTGCTGATCGAGCCATAATCACAGGCGTAGTCACCGATTCCAGCGGCGCGGCCATTCCAGACGCTCGGGTCACAATTACCGACGAGCAGACCAGCGTCAAGACAATAGTCGGTACGAACAGCGCCGGCAACTACAGCACCCCGCCCCTCATACTCGGCACCTACCGAGTGGATATCGAAAAACAAGGCTTCCGAATCTTCAGCCGCACCGGGAACTCGCTTACCGGCGGTCAAACCGTGCGTGTAGACGCAACGCTCGGTGTCGGCGCAACGACGGAAAGCGTACAGGTGGAGGCTGCGACCACTGAACTCGTCAACACCGAGAATGCGACGGTTCAGCATACGATCGGCGAGGAATATTACCGCGATCTCCCAGCAGTGATGGGCGCCGACATCCGTTTAGCCGAGTCCCTGCTGCAGCTTCAGCCGGGCTACGTGCCCATGCAGCCCAACGGCGATGCCATTTTCCGCGGAAGCCAATTCACCTCGCGCATGAATGGCGGCCAGACGATGGCTACCGAGAACTGGTTTGATGGTGCGGCTTTCGGATACGCAGAGGGGCATCAGCAGACACAAGAAAGCTCGATCCCTTATCCCTCGGTGCGTGAAATGACAGTTGTTCAGAACACCTTCTCCGCACAGTATGGCCACACCAGCGGCGGATTCATTACCTACACCACGAAGTCGGGCACCAACAAACTGCACGGCAACGTCTACGACTTCTATACAAACAACAAATTCGACGCCTCGAATTACTTCGTAGGGCCACTGCTCAAGGCTGGCGGCTTGGGAACCACACTGCCTCTCGGCCAAAACAACTGGGGTTTTGCACTTGGCGGTCACGTTCCCAAACTGAAACAAACCTTCTGGTTTTTCAACCTCGATGGTCTTGATTACCACAGCACCGTGAACACGGGCTTCGTGAACACTCTTCCGACTACAGCCCAGAGGGCGGGCAACTTCAGCGACCCCCAGATCCTGACGGGAGCCCAGGCGGTGGACTCGAATAATAATCCAATTTTTGATGCTCTTGATCGGCCGGTTTTTCAGGGGGAGATCTACAACCCTGCGACTACAAGACTGGTGGGCGGCGTGCCCGTTCGGGATGGTTACGGTTTTGACCCCACCACCGGTTTGCCGATTGCTGGGCAGGCAAACATTATTCCCAGTAGTGACCCGTTATGGAGTCCTCTGGCGACCGCCGTTATTCCCAATATCCCGGCTCTTGATCGCGACCAGCTGCGCGCGAACGGCTTCGGTGGAAGCTCGGATGACAATGACAAGATCAACGTGCGGACGTGGTTATTCCGCTTCGATCATAACTTCAACGACAAGTTCTCGATCTCGAACACGTATTACGAAAATATGCGGCCGCGTACTGCTCACTGCGGTGGCCCGCAGGGCTGCAATACGATCCACAATGGCCAAACCGACTCTGCGGCGAACGACACCTACATTGGCCAGGGGTTCTATCAGCGCGTTACCAACCACTTTGAACACCTGCAGATGAACTGGATCATCAAGCCAAACTTGTTTAACCATACGACCTTGGCTTATGACCGCTGGATGATGCTCGGAAATCAACTGTCCGGCGGAGTGGGATGGAATCAGAAACTGGGGCTCGGGCTTCCCGATGCGCCGGTCTTCAACAACGCTGGATTCCCTCAGCTCAACTTCAATGGCTCGGTTGGTTACACCCACTTTGGAACACCGTGGGCTAGTGGGGGAGCTGATATCAACAACCGCTATCAGTTCTTGGACGACGTGGCTTGGACCGTCGGCAAGCATACGATCAAGGCTGGTGTCGAATACCGTTACATGACCTTCCCGCAAACAGGGTGGGCTGTTAACACCGGCGGCAACTTCAATTTTGCGGATAACGAAACCGCTGGCTACAACAAAGCTGGTGCGATTCTGAATGCGGGAAAAACCGGCAATGAGTTCGCGTCCTTCATCTTGGGTCAGGTCGACAGCGCCAATTTCTCGGTGCCGTTCAGATACATGCCGAAGATGAAATACGGCTCGTTCTGGGGCAATGACGACATCAAGGTCACCAAGAACCTGAACCTGACCTTGGGACTGCGCTTTGACTGGCAGGGAGGCCTCAGCGAAGAGTACAACCGCTTCTCTACGTTCGATCCTACAGTTCCGAATCCGGTCGGCGTGCCAGGGGCGACTATCTTCAACAGTTCGAAGGCGAACGGAAAGTCCAGTTGGAACGTTGGTCCGCGCTTCGGATTTGCCTACTCCTTCAACCCGAAGACGGTCATTCGTGGCGGCTATGGCATGTACTACGCCGGCGTCCAGGCCGACTCTTGGGATCCGTACCCAGTCGATGGTTATCAAACCAACCCCGTGGCGCCGAATACGACGAATGGGCTTGCCCCGGCTTTTTACTTCAATGGCACGGGAGCGTGCCCCTCTACTCTCACCCAGATCACGACAGTGAGCGTCTCTTGCGGTTGGCCCGCGGGCTCCATCACCTTGCCGCCGCAACTGAGGGCTGACGTAGCGAACGGTGGTAACCCGGTTGGTGTCGACCCGCGCACCTACACCATGCCGCGGTATCAGAACTGGTCTCTGTCGTTCCAGCGTCAGTTAAGTCGCAACATGGGAATTGACATCGCTTATGTGGGTAACCATGGTACGCGCCTGATCGATGGGCGCAGCTCCGCTGGCGTATATGACAATATGAACCCGGCAAGCGTCCTCAGCCTGGGTGCTCCAGTTCTGAACACTACCTTCACCGATGGCGTGTGCAATGGCGATTGCGGTGGAGTAGCTGCTCCGTACCCGACTTTTAGCGGAACTGTGGCGCAGGCGCTGCGAAGCTGGCCGCAATACCAGCAGATCAATTGGCGATTCTTCCCGTTCGGGAATAGCCACTACAATGCCCTGCAAGTTGCCTTTGAGCGACGTATGAGTGCGGGTTTGCAGCTGAAAGTCTCCTACACCTACTCTCGGCTTATGAACAATGGCTCGGAGACGGGATTAGGGTCCGGGGGGCCTCCGGTCCAGAATCCCAGCGATATGCGGGACCTGTACAGCGTCAGTTCCGACGACGTGCCCCACATCTTCTCGTTCGGTTGGGTTTACCATCTGCCGTTCGGCAAGGGCCGGCCCCTTGCAAGTAATGCGTCAGGTCTCTTGAACAAGCTTATCGGTGACTGGCAGATCTCGGGTATTCAGAGTTACTCGTCTGGCAGACCGCTGTCGATCACGATGCCGAATGACATGGGGGGATACCTGTTCAATTACGCAAAGTTCCCGAATAAAGACGGCAGCGGCCGCTCCGGGAAGTTCAATAATCCCTACACCGACTCTTACTTGAACCAGGGCGGTTGGTCCGATCCCGGTGCACTCGCGTTCGGTAACGCGCCGAGAATGGATGCGAATGTACGCGGATTCAAGTACTTCAACGAGGACATTTCAATCTACAAAGACACCTTCTTCGGCGAGGACAAATACGTGAGGTTTGAAGCCGATGCAGGCAACGCCCTGAACCGCGTCTTCTTCTGCCCGGTGGATCAGTTCTGGATTCCCAACAACGGTAACGGTAACTTTGGGAAGACCGGCAGCCAGTGCAACATCCCGAGGCGAATCCAGTTCGGGTTGCAATTGTTCTTCTAGCCCTCTCCAGAAGGCTACAGGGATGGTCCAACACGGACCATCCCGTTATTTTTCTTCTGCCATTTTTGCGGCAGAGTAGAAAGAGGCTAAGGAAGTGCACGTACCCCAGGGAGGTTACTTTCCTAGCTTCTCTCGCCGTATGATGCCGTGGCCTTCCTGCAGCACCAGCAGTTGATTGGCATCAACATTCTTGAAGGACTCGACCAGGCCTAGCGGCCAACGCACTTCGACCAAGTCCGCCAGTTTGGCCTGACCCAGGCCGAAATGCAGGCGCAAATCGTTCTGCGAGATGTAACTCGATCCGCTCATGACTTCGTTGATCTGGGAGTGCCGCCCAGTCAATACGCGCACGCGGGCACCGATCGCGCTTCGGTTCGACTTGGTTCCAACGCATTTCACCTTCAGCCAGTTGTTCTTTGTCGAACAGTCATTTCGCAGCAGCGATGGCGGCTCATTCATGTTGATGATTACCATGTCGACGTCTCCATCGTTATCGAAGTCCCCGAACGCTGCTCCCCGGCTGGGGCGCGGCTCTGTCAGCACTGCGCCGCTATCGGCCGTCACGTCAACAAAGCGGCCGTTCCCAAGATTGCGGTAGACGATCTTTCGCTGCTTGAAGGTGAGGTGCAGTTTCTTGCTATCAACTTCAGGAAACACGTGACCGTTCGACATGAATATGTCAGGCCAGCCATCGTTGTCGAAATCACAGAGGCCCACGCCCCATCCCAGGTATCTGGTATTTCCGCCCAGACCGCCCTGCAAGACCGCGTCGTAGAAGGTTCCATCTCCGTTGTTGTGGTATAGATTGGCTGTTTGATCAGAGTAGTTCGTCTTAACGATATCCAGCCACCCGTCACAGTCATAATCGCCGACGGCCACTCCCATCCCGCCCTGCATTCCGCCGTTCTCGTTCACCGCGCAACCGATTTCCCGTCCAACCTCCTCGAAGGTTCCGTTCCCCTTGTTGTGATAGAAACGGCTGGGGACCGAGTCACAAGCTACGTAAATGTCCGGCCAGCCATCGTTGTCGAAATCTGCAGCGGAGACACCCAGACCATAGGAACCGGTCGGAATCCATTGGTCGCTCACAAAGAAAGGGTCTGAAGGACCGCGAGGTACCGCAATTCCCGACTGCAGAGACACATCCTCGAACGTTCCGTCGCCGCGATTGCGATAGAGGATGTTCGTTCCGCCGCCCATTCCCTGCGGCCCGCAGCCGACCGAGAGTCCAAAATAACGGCAGTAGGCATTCTTCCCGGCGAGCGGCGTAGTCTTCAGGTCGAAATTGACGTAGTTCGCGACGAAGAGATCGAGGTGGCCGTCGCGATTGTAGTCTACAAAGCAGCAGCCGGTGTTCCATCGCGGATGCGCGTCCTTCTGCACAAGACCTGCTTTTTCGGTGACATCGGTGAAGGTCCCGTCCCCGTTGTTGTGATACAGGACAATGCCACCCCAATAGGTCACAACCAGATCGTCGCAACCGTCGTTGTCGTAGTCTCCAATGCAACAACCTTGGCCCCAGCCGGACCTGGCCAGGCCTGCTTTCTGGGTAACGTCGGTAAACGTGCCATCGCGATTGTTGTGAAACAGGAAATTGGTCGGCGGACGCGATGCCGAGATTCCCTCAAGCCTGGTCCCGTTGACCATGAAAATGTCCAGCCAGCCGTCATTGTCGTAATCGAAAAGAGCAACGCCACAGCCCGTTTCCTCAAGGATGTACTCTTTGCGCTCAACTCCGCCAAAGACGTTAATTGCTGCCGCGAGACCGGATTCTTTGGCAACGTCTTTGAATGAGAAGCTTGCGACTGCGGATGGGCTCGTTGTCGCCCTTCGGCTAGTGGGGGCTGTCGTATGCTTCTGCAGTGCCTGTAAAGCCGGCAGTCCAGTGAGCAGTGAGGAAACAGGCAATATGGAGCCTAGTCGGCCCATGGCACCAAGGAAATCACGGCGGGAAAAGTGAGTCGCTGCCGATAAGTTGCTGGGCCCGTGAAGGTCGAGAATACGCCGGCTCATTTTAGGTTCACTCAGGCAGCAACAGGCGCAAACGCACGTCCTTTTGCGCACGTTGCGCCGCTTCCAGCTTTCGTGACTCCGCAAACTCGCTCTCTGACTCGGCAGACTTGCCCAGGCGTCGAAGCAGAAGCCCTAGCTGGTAATGCGCTTCCACCGAATCCGGATCGAGAGAGACTGCGCGCTCGAGGTTCTGTTGGGCGTCCTCGTACTGGTGCACCCTCAGCAGTATGCCACCCAGTTTCACGTAGGACGGCGCATGCTTGGGATTGCTCTTGAGTAACTCGCGGAAGACCGGGATCGCACGATCATCGTCGCCAATTGCGTCGTAAGTCAGCCCCAGATAGTAGGAAGCCGCTACCTGATTCGGTTGAGCCGCAAGGCTCTGCTTGAGCAAAGCTTCCGCTTCGCTGTACTTCCCTTGCAGGTAATATACGGCGCCGGTTGCATACATCAGGACGGCATCATGCGGGTGCTTCTGGAGCAGTCGCTGGAAAAGCGCTAGAGCGTCCGGCAACTGGCCCTTGGCAACTTTGGCGGAGCCTAAAACGTAGACGTACGAGTCATTGTCCGGCTCTCGTTCTACAGCCTTTGTCAGCGCAGGCAGCGCATCGTCGACAAGATTTCTCTCTAGACAGACTTTGCCAAATTCGAAGAGAACCTCCGGATCTTCAGGAGCTAGCTTTTTGGCGGCAACCAGATATGCCAGAGCTTTCTCACTGTTGTCTTGTCGATCGGCAACTTGCGCAAGAGTCTGGTAACACGCGACGCAGTCGGGAGCCAGCGACAACGCAAGTTGCGAATTCTTCTCCGCCTCGTCGAGAAGCCCTAGAGCCAGAAAAGCATTCCCCAATTTGAGGGCTAGAGGCGGTGACGGATGAGCACCGAGTCGCGCTGCTTCGTCCTGGGCCACTTTCGTGGCCTCAGTTTTCATCCCGTACACGAGCAGCGTGGTGCCGAAATCCAATGACGCTTGATCCTCAGGTTGTGGCAACTTTTGCCAGTGCGCAAACAGGTCCGCTAACTCTTGCTTCTTTCCGAGCCCACCATAGTCGGAGGCAAGGACAACTATCGCCTCATCAGATTCCAGTAGCTGAGGCATGATTGGCACAGCCAGATCGAGGGACTGCTGGAAATTGCGCCGGGAAGCCTCCAGTTTGAACAGGTCGAAGCGAGCATCGAAATTGCTTGGATCGATTTTCAGCACATCGTAAAAGCATTTCGCCGCCAAATCTGGCTTACCGCCGAACGCGTAGGCATTCCCCAACGTTGTGCGAGCGCCCACTAGCTTTGGATTCAGGGCGAGAGCTTGAACCAGAAACTTGGTACTCTCATCGGTTTTCCCCTGCTGCAACCGAATCGTTCCGAGCATGGCCAGCGCTAAGGCGCGAGTCGATGGACTCTGCATGGCTTTACGGGCCTCGGCCTCGGCTTGCACCGTATCGCCGTTGCTCAATAGCTGAGCAGAGGTCGCAATGTGATTGGTCTGAGCACATGCGGCGACTGCAAGGAAACACAGGACGAGGAACACGCGCCAGCAGTCTCTTGCCCGCATAGAGTGGGTGCCCGGGTGGATACGAGGCCCGGTCAGAACTTCGTCTTTTATAGCATTGCCGCTGTACCCGCGCAATGCGTAAACCCGCGAAAATACTGGGGGGATTGCTCTTGTGACCCCGCGCTCCACAGGTGTAGATTCATCCACAGGACAATCGGTTCTACTCTTGTCGGTTGCGGCTTTTCGGGGGCAGACGCAGCTTCATGATCCAGGGAAAAAGTGGGTATTTTGGCACACGCCGTGGCTTCCTGAGACGCATCGGTGCAGTACTAGCCGCTTCTGCTCTTCCCGGTTTGCCCAGGCTTTGGCCAGTAGCCGTATCACCCCCTGAATTCCCCTTTGAACTCGTACCTCCAGAAGTGAACGGGATAACCTGGACCCACCGCAACGGCCGCTCGCCCGAGATGTACTTGCCTGAGACGGTTGGAGCGGGTTGCGGATTCATTGATTATGACAACGACGGCTGGATGGACCTCTATCTGGTCAACAGCGGGAAGTGCGATTTCCTGGATCCGAATCCGCCCCTTCGCAACGCACTCTACCACAACAACCGTGATGGCACCTTCACGGATGTAACCGAGAAAACGGGAGTTCCGGGAAGCGGCTATGGAATGGGTGTTGCGGTGGGCGACTACGACGGCGACGGCTTCCCCGACCTTCTCGTCACGCAATACAACGGTGTCATCCTCTACCACAACAATGGGAACGGCACGTTTACTGACGTGACCCGTAAAGCCGGGCTTCCCGCCACTGGATGGGCCTCGAGCGCAGTGTGGTTCGACTACGACAACGATGGCAAGCTTGACCTTTTTATCTGCCGGTTCGTGGACTTCGACAAGTCCAAGAACAAATTCTGCGGCAACCAGGAGACCGGAGACCGTTACTACTGCATCCCTCGCGTTTACGATCCCATGCCGAGTTGGCTGTTCCACAACAATGGCGACGGCACCTTCACCGACGTCAGCCAGGAGTCCGGGATTGCGAAGTCATTGGGCAAAGCCTGGGGCGTGGTCGCCTGCGACATTAACAATGATGGCCGGATGGACCTCTTCGTCGCGAACGATACGGTCGCGAACTTTCTATTTCTCAACCGGGGTAATGGCAAATTCGATGAGATCGGACTTCAGGCAAATGTCGGCTACAGCGCCGAAGGCCATGCTCGCTCCGGCATGGGCGTGGACGCCGCGGATTATGACCAGGATGGGTGGGTAGACCTGTTCGTCACCAACGTGGACCGGGAGATGTATTCGCTGTATCACAACAATCACGATGAGAGTTTCGACGATATGGCCATTCCTAATGGGATCGGGCGAGTGACCCGGCTGATGAGCGGGTGGGGAGTTAAGTACTTCGACTACGACAACGACGGCAATCTCGACCTGTTCCTTGCCAATGGCCATCCGGACGACAAAATTGAAGAGCACTCGACGGAAGTGAAGTACTGCGAACCTATGCTTCTCTTTCGCGGCACTGGTAAACGATTCGAAGACATTTCTGGATCCAGCGGCCCAGTCTTTACAAAGCCCTATGCGTCGCGTGGCATGGCAGTTGGTGATTTCAATAACGATGGAGCCTTGGACATTCTCGTCGCGGTTAACAATGGCGCCCCTCTGTTGGTTAAGAACAATGCGGGGAGACACAATCATTGGCTGGGCGTGAAACTGGTAGCGAAGCAAGCGAACCCTGATGCTATCGGAGCCGTGATCACTTGGCAGGCTGGAGACTTGAAACGATCGATCTTCAAGACAGGCGGGGGGAGCTATCTTGCCTCGCACGATCCACGCCTCATTCTCGGCATCGGCGCTCGTCCGAAGATCGACTGGGTGGAAATCAAATGGCCTATGCCTAGTGGACGGGTAGAACGATTCGCCGACCTCCCGATCGACAAATACATAACCTTATCGGAAGGCCGCGGAACAAAGGTTTAATTCGAAAAAGAGGCGTTGCTCAGGCGCGAAACACCACCCCGTTCGAGTCTTCTTACGCTGCCCACTGAATCACGGTGTAAGAGTGTGCTGGAACCTCAAACCTTGTGCGCCCGTTTGCCGTTGAAGGTTTGTCGAGAGACTGCGGCTTCACTCGCTCGGGCGCATCGAAGCCGTTTACCGCCTTCAGATCGGGTCCTGTCAATACCTGTGATGCCACCACGCGGCTCTGCGGCTGGTCTTCCCACACCACCTCGACAGCATGAGCTTTCGACAGGTCGCGGTTGAGAATGAAGAGTGAAGTCTTCCCATCCTCGGTTGTCGCAACCGCATCCACGTACGGCACCGCATCCAGCCCCTTCACATCGTAAGTGGGCGACTCTACCAGCAGGTTGAGCACGCGCCCATGCGCATATTGCAGCGCCCAAGCGTACGGATAGTAAATGGTCTGGCGGTAGAGCCCGTTTTCGTTGGTCATGATCGGCGCAATCACGTTGATCAGCTGTGCCAGACAGGCGACCTTCACACGATCTGCATTTCGCATCAGGGTGTTGAGCATGCCGCCAACCAGCAGAGCGTCCTCGAGGTCGTAGATTTCTTCGAGGAGATGTGGCGCCTCTTTCCGGTGCCCATCCACTGCGTCTCCGCTGCGTGCGCGATACCAGACATTCCATTCATCGAAGGACAGCCACAGTTTCTTGGGCGATCTCGTGTGACCCCGCACCAGGTCGCAAACCGCCAGCGTCTCGGCAATCTGGCGATCCATCGTCAAGTTCATGGCCAGATACTTTGCGCTGTCCTCGCCCGTTTCCTGATTGTTCCCGAGATAACGATGCAACGAGAGCCCGTCCACGTTCTCGTAACACTGCTCCAGGACTTCGCGGTCCCACTCCAGGTAGGTCGGCATAAACGGGCCGCTTGATCCACACGCAATCAACTGCACCGACCGGTCTACATAGCGCATCTGGCGGGCCGTATCCTGGGCCTTCATGCCGTATTCTGTCGCGGTCATGTGCCCGATCTGCCACGGTCCGTCCATTTCATTTCCTAGGCACCAGTGCTTCACGTTGTACGGCTCGGCGTATCCGTGCTTCCGCCGCAAGTCGCTCCACTCCGTTCCTTTGTCCACATTGCAGTACTCCAGGAGGGCGGCTGCTTGCTCCGGAGTTCCGGTACCGAGATTAAGGCCCATGAGGGGCAATGTTCCGACGGCCTTGCACCATTGCATGTATTCGTTGGTGCCAAACTGATTCGTGTTCAAGGCGTCCCACGCCTTGTCCAGCACGCGCGGACGGTCCTGCTTCGGGCCAACGCCGTCGAGCCAGTTGTAGCCAGAAACGAAGTTGCCGCCCGGATATCGAATGATAGGAACACCCAGACCACGCACTTCCTGCATTACGTCCTTGCGGAAACCGTTCGAGTCGGACAACTTCGATCCGGGATCGTAGATCCCCTCATAGATCGCGCGTCCCAATTGCTCGAGGAAGGAGCCGAACAAGTTTCGGTCCAGGGGGGAGATGCTACGGCGGCCGTCTAGCAAAATGCGGACGGTTTGATCTGCGGTTGACGATGTCTGCGCCGAGGCAAGGCGCCCGAAGAGAGTGCTGGAAGACAGAGCTAAAGCGGCCGTAGAAGCCTGTTGCAGAAACTGGCGTCTCGACGACATTGTTTTCATCCTCCGGTTCGCCAGCCCACACAAAATTGACCAGCGCTAAGAATGCTTAGTAAACGATTACTCCAGGCCGCATCAATATACGACTTGGGGCGCTAATGGGCAAGGGCAAAGCTGCGGGCAGACGTACACCTGTTTGCCAGGTTTTCCATGGTGTAAGGGATCTCGAATCTGTGAGCAAGCCCCTCGTCGATGTCGTTTGTTCGACTTTACCGGGCGCTACCGAGTCGTGGTAGCCGTGAACCTCAGCATCGTAACTGGGTCTTCGACTGTTTGCCTGTAATAACGATCCTAACGGACCTCTGAACTCGGACCCGTTGGCTTTCCCCTGCCCGTCAATTCCCGAATCAGTTTGATCTCGGCATCGCGGTAAGGCTTCCCATCCGGGTGAAGCACTTCGTGGAACCACACCGTTGGCTCATCGAGGATGTAAGGATGCCGCCAGGAATCCCACGGGTAGTACGTTTGCGTCTTGCCGGCAACGAAGCCCCAGTTAATGGCCGCCACTTTGTACTTCTTTGCGAGGGGCAAGACAGTGTCAAACGTGCTGCCGGCTCCGCGTGCCATAAATTCTGTGCAGATCAGCGGACGATGGAACTTCTGAAGAAATAGCACTTCTTTTTCGAAGCTCTCCGGCCATCCGTAGTTGTGGAAGCTGATTACATCAGAGTCTTCGAGCTGAATCTGCTGAGTCTTCGTCAACGCCGACCCGTTTTCAAAATCGATATCCCAAACGCCACTAGTAAGAGGCTGCGACGGATGCGCTTCTCGCGCCCACGCGAACACTTTCGGCAGCAATGCTTCCACTAATTGCTGTTTGTTGGAAGGCTCGAGTTTGGAATAGCTGCCGTGATTTGTATTTGAGGGCTCATTCCATACGTCCCAGCCGAGCACGCGGCCGTCGTTCGCGAACGATCCAACTACTCCCAATACATATGCCTTCAGCCGGCCTTCTTGAGCAGGATCGGCGAGCGCTGCGCTGCCCGGTGACTGCACCCATCCTGAGTTGTGCACTCCGGGGATCGGCGGATGCTGGACTCCGAGTTTGGGGTGCGGGTCCCAGCACGAATCAAACAGTACAAAAAGCGGCTTGATGTGGTGCCGAGAAGAAATCTCCAGGAATTGATCGATGCGCTTCTTGAAGCCATCAGGATCTTCTTGCCATAGCAGGTCATGGAGGAAGACGCGCATCGTATTCATCCCGAGGCTCTCCGCCCAACCCAATTCCTTGTCGATTTGAGCAGCATTGAAGCTCTGCGCCTGCCACATCTCGAGTTCGTTGATTGCGTCTGCTGGAATGTAGTTGCTGCCGACCAGCCAGGATTGCTGGTCATACCAGGATCTCGCCCTATCTTCGGTCCATCGTGACGCCTGCGCACGCAAGGGGCCTGAAGTTAGCAACGTAAAGGTGATAACCGCCCAAACTAATGTTCTTTTTACAACCATCGCATCACCCGACACAGAATATAGTCGAAAAGCTGAAGAACGACGTACACAAAAGAGGAGCGTGTGGCGCCCAGTCTCCATGTCGTTCTCAGAACGCAAACGATGTCCGCATCCCGTGAACTTTCTGCAAAGCGTTCGCGCACCCCTCCAGCATTAACTTTTCCGGATACCTCATTGTTCGTTCAGGTCGTTAAGAGGTTAGAACGCAAAATCGATGAAAGGCTGCGCTCTTCAACGAGTCGCATAGCGGCAAGTTGATGACTTTCAATCGTCATTGCTCGTTTTCAAGGGCTTACAGTCGGAGCAAGGGCCTCCAAGTCGGACTCAGGGGCTCTCGTTCGGCAGTTACCTGCACTCCGCTTGGTGCTCCATTTTTCGAGATGCGATTCAAGCCACCCCGCGGATCCTGCTACTCCCACAAAACTGGCGCCATCGTCGTTGTCTTCGATCTCTACGTTCATTCGTACAGCACGTCTACAGACTTCGCACAGGACTTGGCCGAATCTGAACTGGTGCGATTGGCCATGACCGCCTAACGCTATTCCTTGGTAGCTTCTCTCACGATCCGTGCGAGCGTCTTCAGATCTCGAATCATGCCGCAGCGAGTCTACGCGGCATATCTCTTCGTCGCACATGCGCGACCGGCTTCTCGTGTAGTAGCAGTTCAGTTGCCTGCACTCGCCGCTCGGCGTGAAACCACTTCTGCACAACATCGTCATTCAGAAAATTGGCCAACGCCAACAGGCTCATTCCTTGATGGTGGGCCATCCAGCACCGCACTAATTGCGGGCGCCCCCTCCACAATCTGTGCCTGGTGGAAGTAAAGTCTGCGGCTTCGTAAAAGCCGTGGTTCCCAAACCACCCCATATCAGCCATTTTGAGCAGATTGCGCACCGCTCCTACTGGGTCAGTATTGAGCGCGAGGAACGTCGAATAGGGGGATATGACGAGTGCATTTGTCTCTCGTGCCCGCAGTCCGAGATGGGGAAGGCCAAAAGCGTAATACTGATAATTTCCAGCTTCGTCCAATTTGAAATACGCGGATTCGGAAATACCCCAAGGAACGCCTTTGCGCGCAGCATAGGTCTGCTGCGCACGTACGGCGGCCGTGCGCGAACGCTCTAAGAGCGTATTGGGGTAGGTGCGCATCCAAAGCGAAGGCATCAAATACTCAAACAACGTTCCAGTCCAGGAAAGCAAAACCGGCCGTCCGCCATCCAGAGTGTGGGCCCGGCCAAGCAGGAACCAGCTCTCCTGTGGAATATCTTCCTTGGCAATAGCGACAAACACGGCGGTGCGAGACTCCGTTCCGAGCAAGTCATAGCAAGCAGGGTGAAGATGGTGTGTCTCCACATCGAAGCCTACGGATATCAGTTTGCGGCGGTTGTCGAGCAACAACCCGAAGTCCATTTCATCGGCCAGCTTCCCCGCGCTGTTTGCGATCGTTCGAATATCCGCAATCAAGCGTTCCGTGTTCGATCTTGCTTTCAGGAGCTGGTCGCGAAGGCGTACATACCGAAGTTCCTGCCCCTGGGTCGTGGATTCGAGGCCCCGCTCGATTTGGCCGATCAGTTGGTCGATGAATCGGGGCAGTTCCTGCAACGCGATGCTGTCCATCAATTTGATGTTGACCGCGGCGTCATCACGCAAAGCTGCAAAATCAAGCGAAGACCACGGCGAATATTCGCTCACTGCGTGCTGAATGCTCCGGAACCGCAACGCAGCCTCTTCCGCAAACCATTCGATTTGGGAGGGTCGTTTGGACTTGGCAATAGTTTCGTTGGTCTGCTTGAAAACTGCCTCGGACAAGCCGAGTATCGACTGCAACCAACTATCCGTATTGCGCAGCCGTTCGCAGCTCAAAAGCAACTTTCGCGGAAAGGCACGGCCGGCAGACAGTACACGAAGATAATCCAGAAATCCTTCCGACAAACACGGCTGCAATACCGGCTGGCGTAACCGTTCCATGCATCCTTGCTGCAGAGTCCAGAGCGACGCCAGCAAGTTACCGCTATCCACGGAAGAAACGAAAAGGGGAGCAAGCGGCTGAAGCGTACGCGTGTCGTACCAGTTCAACACGTGGCCGTGATGCTTTTTCAAGCTCTCGATTGTGGCTAATGTGCGAAGAGTCTGTTCGGCAAATTCCGGCACCGTGAGATATCCGAATTCACAGGCCACCTGCCTCGCGTTGAGTAGAAACCCGATGTTGGTCGGTGAGACCCGGGCCGCCACAGCAGCAGGCTCTTCTTGAACGTTGTCCGGGATCAACCAGTGGTGCTCGGCGGTACTGTACTCCGCGAAATATCGCCAGGTGCTCAGGGAGGTACGCCTGAGAAAAGCCACGTTCTTTCGGGAGGTTTGATTTCGGGCCGTGGCCGGAGCCCGACCAAGCCAGATGGAAACCGCTTTACTACAGGCCCAAAGCGCTAGCATCGGCAGCGCGGTCGGAAGCGCCTGGCGCCGCACCGCCCACACCAAAAAACCCAATAGGATCGCAAGCAGAGGCATCCAGTTCAGATACGCGTCGACAGGTGTGCGGCCCCGAGTATTGAGCTCCGATTCGGCCGCCGTTTCCCATTCCAAAAGCCGGGCTTGCGTGACAAAGCGCCGGACCAACGATCGCACGACCGCATCCAGCGCGAGCATGGTCTGATGGGGGAGGAAGATCAACGTGAAAAGAAGATTAACTTTAGCGGTGTAAAGTGCATTGAACGCATCGCCGACGATGGTCAGATCAAGAGCGAAAATGGCGCGGAGCAGACTGAAGCTAAACTCGACCCAGGCGGGTATGAATAAAATGCACAGCGTGGCCAGAGTCCATAGCCACGGCTTACCGGGTAAGAACCATCCAGCCACGAGCAACAGAAATGTTGCCGGTTCCACTAAGCTGCGGCGAAGGTTGTCGACAATCTTCCACCACGAAATCAGCGAAATCGGATTGGCAACGCGTTGCACCGACTCGTCCGGCACAAAACGGAATAACCACTCCGCGATCTGCCAGTCGCCTCGCAACCAGCGGTGTTTTCGCCGATTGTAAGCGCTGTAGTGGGAGGGGTAGTCCTCGATTATCTCGATGTCACTGGCCAAGCCCGCCCGCGCATAGGCTCCTTCCAGCAGATCATGACTGAGCAGAGAATTTCTGGGAAAGCGCCGGTCGAGGACCCGATGCAGGGCGTCCACCTCGTAGATTCCCTTTCCCGTAAAGCTGCCCTCGCGATACAAATCCTGATAGGCATCGGAAATCGCACGAGTATAGATATCGAAACCAGTTTCTCCCGCGTAGATGGCTGCGAGCCGCGAGCGGGCTGTGCTTTGCACGCTGACGCCGACCCGCGGCTGCAATATGCCATATCCGTCAACCACAATATTCGTTTGTGGATCGATGATGGCTTGGTTCAGTGGATGCGCCAGAGCTCCAACCATGCGGTGTGCCGCGCCCCGTGGAAGCTCCGTATCCGAATCGAGCGTGATCACAAACCGAACCCGGGGGAGGATCGACAGCTCTCCAACTTTCACCGGGAAACTGTCGTACTGCCCGCGCAGCAGTTTGTTGAGGTCGAGCAGTTTGCCGCGCTTACGCTCCCATCCCATCCACGATTTCTCGCGCGGGTTGTAAACCCGATGCCGATGAAATAAAAAGAAGGAACCTGCGCTCTGACTCGCGTACTTGTCATTCAATTCGCGAATCAAATCCGAGCACAACGTAATGAGCGGATTGTCCTCCCGAGCCGGTTCACGAGAATCGGCCAAGTCGGTCAGGAGTGCGAAATGAATATTGGGATCATGGTTTCCCAGGAAGCGCACTTCCAGGCTCTCAACCAGCTCTTTCACCTGTTTTTCACCCAGGAGCAGAGTAGGAATTGCGACCATGGTTACGCAGTTGTCAGGAATCCCTTCCGTGAAATCGAGTTTAGGGAGAATTTCGGGAGGCAGCAGCAAACTGACCAGATAGTTCATGAGCTGCACGGCGCTCTGTGAACTGGGTAACAACAGGATCAGCATCGAGAACAAAATAAGCGCCACCGAATTGAAGGAATCGGTGAGAAGTATCACCGCCACGGACATGATGGCAAGCGCCAGAAGGTGTATGCCCAGCAAGAAAAACTCATCGGGATGCTTACGCACAAGTGCCTGAATCTTCTGGCCGAATGGCGGATGGAAGCGGACCTTCTGCCAGAGAAGAGAGCATCCCTTGTCCACCAGGTAGTAACCGACGTGCGATTCCCGGAGAGCGACGCGTGGCTCGACATAGCTGCGTTGACTGGCCTGTTCGGCCAATGCCACGACCGCCTCCGCGGTCTCCAACTCGGAACAATCAGAATGCTTGGCGATGTTTGCGATTCGGTTTCGGTAAAGATCCCGGCTTTCGAAATCCATCCGACCGTAGGCGCCGGCGGGGTCCTGCCGTAACACGCCGTCGATCATCATGAGCGGCTCAAGGACATCCTTCCAGGTTGTTTGTCCAATGTCCCGCAGACTCCGTACCAAAATACTCACACCGCTGGAATCGTCCTTGGGATTGTCCAGCAGACACCTGCCACGCTCGGCGATCTCCTCCAGAAGAACCAGCTTAAGGGCCGAGCCCAAGGACCACAGCTCGCGCAGTTGCAACGCCGTGGTTTGCTGAAATACTTCCACAAACAAAGTAAATTCCTGTTCACTGAACTCGTAGGAAACCGCCTCAAGAAATCCTTCTGCGAGGGCCAGAACTCGGGGAATGGTTAGGCCAGCCGGGGTCCGCACGTGTGCAATTTTGGCTTGGGACTTGAGCGTTCCAACCGCATTCTGGAGTTCCGAATACAGAAGGCGGCTACTGTCGTAAAGCCAGTGGAAATCGCCGGAGGTCGGCGATTTCGGCGCGGGCCGTTCCAGGCCAGCAAATATGGGCTTGAAATCATGGGCGAGAACGCGGCTGCGCTCAGCAAAGGTGTGCGATGAAGGAGCGTTGGGCAACCAGGTTAGACTGCGCGCAAGCGCCGCTGCTTTGTCATGAATTACTTGCGGATCCCGGGCCCGTTGAGCGGGCTCCGGCAGGCGTTCAGCGTCTGCGCTGACGGCCTCTAAATGTGTGTTCTTCGGCATTGGATATACGGGTTCCTATGGATGAAGTTCTATCGGTAGTTGGCAGCTTGCATTTCAAACATGCCTGCGTAGCGCCCCCCGAGATTCAATAGAGTGTCGTGATTGCCATCCTCGGCAATCCTTCCCTTGTGCAAGACAACGATGCGGTCTGCCATTCTTACGGTTGAAAATCTGTGTGAGATAAAGAGGGCGGACTTTCCCGCGGTGAGCTCGGCGAACCGCTGAAACACTTCGAACTCACTGCGCGCGTCGAGTGCGGCCGTAGGCTCGTCCAGAATGAGCACTTGCGCATCGCGAAGATAGGCGCGCGCGAGTGCGATCTTCTGCCACTCGCCGCCCGACAGATCCACCCCATTCTCAAAGCGGCGGCCTAACATTTGATCGTAGTCGCGGGGAAGTCTTTCGATGACTTCGTTGGCCATGCTCTTATCAGCTGCTGTTTTGAGGAGCGGCAAATTGTCGATCTCATCGATCCGTCCGACCGCGACGTTTTCGCGGGCGGTCATCTCATAGCGCATGAAGTCCTGGAAGATGACGCCAATTTCCCGGTAAAGATCCTCCAGGTTGTACTCTCGAAGATCCACGCCATCCAATAAAATCTGGCCTTCGACCGGATCGTAGAGCCGCGTCATCAACTTCACCAGGGTCGTCTTGCCTTCGCCGTTTTCTCCAATCAGCGCGACCCGCTCCCCTGCCCGGAGATGGAAGTCCAAGCAGTTCAGCACGAGCCGGGAGGTTCCCGGATAGCGGAAGGAAACGTTGCGAAATTCGAATCCCCGCATGATCGGTCGAGGAGCTGGCAGCGCGTTGGGCTTGGATCTGATGGTGGGCTGCATTTCAAAAAATGCGAGCAAGTCAGTGAGGAACAACGCCTGGTCCGCAATGCTGGAGAGGCTGGAGAAGATTTGCTGGATATTTCCACTCGCCTGCACGATCGCGCCGGTCAGAAAAGTCAGGGTACCGATCGTCAGCGATCCGGTCACGGTCCGCCAAATGACATAGACATAGGCGGAGTAATAACCGGCAGTGCCGATCATGGAGAGGAAGGATCCTGCGATGAGCCTTCGGCGGGCGAGATCAACGTTCTCGCGATAAATATCATCCGAAAGACGCGTGAACCGCCCGATGAGGAAATCCTTCAGTCCAAAAAGCTTGAGTTCCTTGGCGGCTTCCCGGCTTCCTCCCAGTACGCGAAGGTAGTCGAGTTCCCGGCGGATCGGGGTTTGGCGGAAGTTTCTGGCGTATCCAAGAAACGCGAAGTGGCTTTCTCCGAGGAATGCCGGAAGAATACCGGCAATCAGCAACAGCAAAAGCCATGGCGAGAACAAGAGAATGGAAACCGACAGGGATGCAGCGGTAATCACCTGCTGCACCAATCGCCCGATGGACTGAATCATGCCGAGGCGGTCGGTGGCCTGTACCCGTGCGCGTTCGAGCCGGTCATAGAAGACCGGATCTTCGTAGGTGGTGAGATCCAGTTCGGCAGCGTGCTTCATCACCTGAATGCTGATGTGGCGGGTGTATTTGTCCGCCAGTAGAGCATCGAGATAATCGATAGTCCGGCCGAGAAAGCTGCCGAAAATGGCGATGGCGAATTCTGCCGCAACCAGCCACCAGAACACTGGTTTCACGGGCTGATGGCTGGAAACGGCATGCACAATGCCGTCAATAATGAGTTTCGTGATCCAAAGGGCCGCGAGCGGTATCAGCGAACTGACGAGCCGGAGAACCAGTCCCAGGGCGACGACAAGCGGGCCCGACTGCCAAACGATGCGGAGGACTGGGGGAACGTTGCGAAGCGCTGCGAGACGCTCTCTCCAACCGCCCCAAAACCTCCTCGTCTCGGCCATTTGGTTATTCCCCTTGGACAGTGAGCAGATTAGAGATGCCTAACCTGCATCAGAGGTTTAAGTTTACAGGCTGGGATCTAGAAAACAGAGCAATATTGGTCGCTTCTTTTTCGATCCTTCCCGGTCATTTTCTAATTCCGTGCCCGGCAAATACGAGATACGACAGAAATTGATGGGTCGGACGCGCGATTGTCGCGAAAATACAGGTAAATTGAGCTTTTTGAACTTCACGCCTGGTATTTCTTGAAACCCGCCCGCCGCATGCCGCGTTGAGCCGCTTCGTTCTTCATAAACGTATTCCAGACAAATCCAGTGCGCAAATTCTCAGCCATCAGCAATGTGATCCCAGTATCGATCCCGATCACGTCGCTGTCGTACCAGCCGGTGAGCGGGTTGAAGGCGTTCACAAACCCGTACTTGCTCCAAGCCGCGGGATAGCGATCTTTTATCGTCCGCAACCCACGCATCACCGGTTGGGGCAGGAACGGCAGTGAACCAGCCGACGCGCTCGGCACAATGGTCCCATCGATCGGCCCGACAGCCGGCGGGCCGCCCCAAATCACGTAGCCATTGGGGGAATCCGAAGCGGTGATTCCCCATAAGTTCTCGCTATAGCTGGGAAATTGCCTCGCCAGCTCAAGGCAGAACCGACGATGAACCTCGGTCGCTGTAATGGAATTCTGGAAATAATCCGCGTATTTATCGCGCTTCCCGCGAAAATCAAACCAGGCTTGAGAATATTGATGAATAAAAAGCGGGGCAAACGAGCCGATATAGCGCAAGCCGTCATACTCAAACGTCAGACGCTTCCAGGCTGTCCATGTTTCCTGGCGGAGCGGATAGGTAGTGGAACCGAGCCCCAGCAGATACATCATCATCAATTCGCTGTAATTGTCCCAGCGGTAAGGGAGGAAACCCATCTCCGGCGTCCAGCCGTGAGGCAGGAGAGCGGTATCTTCAGACAACCAGGACCATTCCACTCGATCAAAAATGGCATCGGCCAAGCCTTGGACCTCTGCCGTCGGGAAGTACTCCCGGCACGCCAAAACCCCGCAGAGCAGGATGGTGGTGTCAACGGAAGAAACTTCGGCGTCCCAAACACGTTCGCCAGTATTGATATTGGCCCAATGGAAGAAGAATCCGCGATGATTCGGCAGTTTCGCCCAAAGGCACTCGAGGGTGGCCCGGACCCGCTCCTGCGCCGGAGAGCGCAAGACAAATCCACGTTTTTCACCGATGCATAACGCGGTCAATCCGAAACCGGTGGCGGCAATACTGCCGACAGTTCCGCCATCATTGGCGTGAACGTTGCATCGGTCTCTGACCAAGCCTGTTTTTGGATTGGCCTGTTCCCAAAAATATTGGAAATTGGCTTTTTCCAAGTCATTGAGGAACCGATCGTCCTCCGGCGAAATCGAGTTTGAACCGGTCTTCGCGGTCGAAACCCCACGCGAACCGCTCAGCTGGGAAAATGCCAAGCTCGCGAATGGCAGGCAACATCCCATGCCGAGGATTTGCCGCACAAAATCGCGCCGCGTAGGTTCTTTGGAATTCATTCCTTTCATTGTGTCACGCAAAGCACCCGAATATGGCGTAAAACCTCAAGGTGGACCGCTTGCGCGATTCGGGGCAGCCTCGACCCGTGGATTCGAATATATATTATAAGGATGCCGTTTCCGCTGCGTCTCTCATAAAATAGTTGAAGACTATTAGATGACGATGGCAAGAAGAAGCTCGCTTTGGATCGTGCTAGCCCTGGCCGCAGGGCTGATTTTCGTGGGCGTATTGATTCGCCGACAACATTGGAAGCCGTTGACCATCACAGGTGCGGTCACCATCAAGGATGCGGATCCCAGAAAGCAATTGCCCATCGCAGATGTGGAAATCACGGTCGCCAACAGTGCAGGCGAGCCGCCGGCTAAATCCGATTCGTCCGGGTTTTTCAGCCTGAAATTGCGCAAAGGCCTGCTACGGGGTCAAGCGCTGATGTTGAAGTTCCGGCATCCCGATTACCTCCCTCTCGACCTTCCTGAATTTGCGGGCGATAAACTCTACATCGCTCAGATGGTCCCGTCGTTAAGAAATACAGACACGGTATCCAATCGACCGGCCGTTGCAGTGGGCAATGTCCGCGTTCGATTTTCAATTATGGAGATCAGAACGGTCAACGTAGGCAGTGCCGTAAGAACGTTTCAGGTGGAGAATGTCGGCAACGTTCCGTGCAAGGGGCGGCCTCCGTGCTCGCCCGATGGCAAATGGAAAGCCGCGATCGCTTCCACTTCGTTGGATGCGGGCGTGGGCAATGAATTTCATAATGCCCGGGTCTCGTGCATAGCGGGGCCCTGCCCTTTTACGAAAATCGAGTCCGATGAGTTTGCCAAAAACAGCCAGACAATCACGGCGTCTGCCCGGGACTGGTCAGATCCGGCGACTTTCCTAGTGGAAGCCGAGGTGGTCCACACCATGCAGAGTTCGATCGATCACCAGTCTTATCCCGTCATCTTTGGTGCGGCTCTTAGTTTTACCTTACCCACCAACGCTGAGGGGGTAAGCCTGGAGGCGGATATAGCCGGAGAAACAGTAATCTTCCCGCTCGGGCCAAAGCTTTTCTTGACCTGGGCGAATTGCAATGCCAGACTGAACCCGGACCGCACGAGTGTGTACCGTTGCGAACTCAAGCCGGGATACCGATTTCAATAGCGGTGCTGAGCCAAGGCGGAACCAGTCAGCACGCCCTCGGGGCCGAGGTAAACGTTCCAGCAATCGCAGGCCGTCGTCGGTGAGCACGAATTCACGAATCTGGTTGGAATGTTCCATGCCTCTCGATTTCAGCACGTAGAGCGCGCGGTTCTGCTCTCCCCCGACGTCGATGTTTTTCAGCAGGAGCCAGGTGTCCATGAGGGAGGAAACCT
>JADGNP010000455.1 GCA_017883425.1 Candidatus Sulfotelmatobacter sp.
TTCGGGGCGCACTACCTTCTCTACCCACACACCGGGGTGAACGATCTAGCACAGCGGCCCATGTTGTTGCTGATTTCGCAGTACTTGATCGACGGTGCCATCGCGGTCTATTTGGTTCTGCTGGTGGAAGGGAAGTATCACATTGGCTTCTGGCGAGCGATCCGGTGGGATTGGCCAAAGGCGGAATGGAAACTGCTCGGGCTGGGCGCGATGATGCTGTTGGGGCTGAGCTTGCTGGAGAGTGTCCTGCCCATGCCCAAGGACACGCCTTTTGAAAAACTGTTTGAGCGGCCGCGGGACGCTTATCTACTGGCGATCATTGCGGTCAGCCTGGGGCCTCTGGTCGAGGAGTTGTTCTTCCGCGGGTTTCTTTATCCGGTCGTGGCTCGTCGCTGGGGCGTGGCGTGGGGAATATTTCTAACCGCACTGCCATTTGCTTTGATGCATCTGCCACAATACGGCTATGCATGGGGAGTCATGCTGGTGATTTTCATTGTGGGTGTGGTGTGCGGCGTGGTGCGGGCTGCCACCCGCTCGGTGGGGGCAAGTTTCCTGGTCCACGTAGGGTACAACGGGACGCAAATGCTCATTGCTGTGGTGGTGACTCAAGGTTTCCGGCACATGCCGAAAGCGTTGGCCCAACTCTCCCTGCGGTGATCTTTCCGAATTTGTAAATTCGTTTCTCCCCGCAGCAAGACTCCTGATGATTGACGTATAGTATGCAGACCTGCCCGAATGGAATCAAGAATGAGTCAGCCAGCTGTCCCCAGCTCAAACAGAGAATCAGCGCCGCCCAAGACTGTGGCTGAGACTCTGTTGTCGCCCAGCATCCTGGAAGCGATTCCCGATGCAGTGGCGGCGGTGAACCAACAGGGCGTGATTATCCAGGTCAATTTTCAGACGGAAACCCTGTTCGGCTACACGCGCGACGAGTTGATCGGCCAGAAGATCGAGATGCTGGTGCCGGACCGGCAGCGGCCACAACACCATCTGCACCGCGCGCACTTTCACCAGCAACCCAAGATTCGCCGCATGGGGTCCGGGCTGGATCTGTGCGGAAGGCGCCGCGACGGGTCAGAATTTCCGGTGGAGATCAGCCTGAGCCCGGTCGCAACGAATGACGGAGTGATGGTTCTGAGCGTCATCCGGGACATCAGCGATCGCAAGCGCATTGAACAGGAACTACGACGCGCCCACGAGGAACTCGACCGGCGAAAAAGCCGGGAGCTGCGGGATTCTCAAAACCGGCTGGCGCTGATCGTCGACTCCTCGCAGGATGCGATTATTGGCAAGAACCTCGATGGCATCGTCACGCACTGGAACAAAGGCGCAGAGCATATCTACGGCTACACGGCGCAGGAGATGATCGGCGAGTCGATCTCGGTGCTTTGTCCGAAAGATCGGGCCGATGAGATTCCGGCGATCCTGCAGAAGATCCACCAGGGGCAGCGGGTCGAGTACTTTGAGTCGGTTCGCGTCACAAAAGAAAGACGGAATCTGAATGTCTCGGTTTCTGTTTCCCCCATCCATGATGCGGAAGGCAAGGTGGTGGGGGCGTCCACCATTGCCCGCAATATTACTGCGCAGAAGAAGATCGAGGATCAACTGCGGCAGTCGCAAAAGATGGAGGCGGTGGGGCGACTGGCGGGTGGAGTGGCGCACGACTTCAACAACCTGTTGGGAATTGTGACCGCCTGTTCCGAGCTGCTGCGAAACCGTGTGGATGCCGATAGCGTGGAGTATATCGATAACATTGGCGAGGCGGCGAAGCGCGGCGCCTCCTTAACCCGGCAACTGCTCGCGTTCAGCCGCAGGCAGCCGGTGCAGACCCAGTTGCTGGATCTGAACGAGCGCCTGAAAGAAGTGAGCAAGCTGTTGCGTCCGCTCATGGGAGATGCCGTTGAGATTGTGCTCCTTCCGCGGCCGGCGACCGCGGTGATTGAAGTCGATCCCGGCCAGCTGGATCAGATCGTCATAAATCTGGCCGTGAACGCGCGGGACGCCATGCCGCGAGGCGGAAAGCTGATTCTCGAGACCGCAGTGTTGGATTCCGATGAATCGTTTACCCGGGAGCATCCGGCGATGATCGCGGGACGCTATGTGATGCTGGCCATCAGCGACAACGGAATCGGCATGGACGAAGCGACGCGATCGCGCATTTTCGAGCCTTTCTTCACCACGAAAGAAATCGGCAAGGGAAGCGGGCTTGGCCTGGCCACCGTCTACGGCATCGTCAAGCAGAGCGGAGGACATGTCTGGGTCTACAGCGAACCGGCACACGGAACTACGTTCAAGATCTACCTTCCCAGCGCCGAGCACAAGCTGGGGACGGCGCCCGCGGCTCAGGCGGAGGCGCTGCCTCCCAGGCGAGAGAGCGTGACCATCCTGCTGGTGGAAGACGATGTCACCATGCGCCAGCTGACGCGGAAGCTGTTGGAAGAGCACGGTTATAAGGTGCTTGAGGCGGAAGACGGGAAGGCCGCTCTCAATGTGATTGGCTCATACAGTGGATCGGTTGACCTCATCCTCACGGATGTCGTGATGAAGCGAATGACCGGGCCCGAACTCGTTCTGCGGCTCATGGACTCTTACCCCGCGATGAAAGTTGTGTATATGTCGGGCTATACCGGAGAACTGGTCGCGAACCATGGCATCGATGGCGGCATCCGGCTGCTGGAAAAGCCGTTCACGCGGGCCGATCTGCTCAAGACGGTCGATGCCGTGCTGGGATAGGCAACGGCCTTGCCAGATTTCAGGCGGATATCAGGCGTCCCTCCGGGACGCGGTTGTCATCGTTTCGGCCTACCCGGCGTTGAAACGCCGGGCTACTTTCAGGCGTCCTTCGGACGCAGAGGCCAGCATTATCAGCTTCCTTGTACGCAAAATGCCAACCTACTAGCTTCCCTAAAGCCGATCATCTCCTATAAAGGCAATCATCTCCTATAAACACGCTCGATCCGACTGACGCCTCAAGGGTGAGCGTGCGCAAACAGGGATTCGGGCTTTGTTGTACCGCGCCGCTTCCGCGTCCGGAGGACGCTTGAAAATAGCCCGGCGTTTCCAACGCCGGGTAGCCGCACGGATGGGCGCCGCGTCCCGGAGGGACGCCTGAAACTATCCCCAGACGTGGGCCGGGTCATATTCAACGCCGTTCTTCTTCAAGAACGCTACAAACTCCTCTTCAAAGCTTCGCTTGCGGTGATGTTCTGCCTGGGAACGGATGTAGGCGATCGTGTCGCTCTTCTGAGAAATGCCGAGAGAGAACGCACCGTATCCTTCTTGCCAGGCGAAACCGTGCGTGTGGGTTTCGTTCATCCAATGCGAAGATGCTCCCTTGATCAGTTGCATGGCCTTGGCCAGCGGCTGCGTCGCCGGAAGCGAGAGAAGAATATGCACGTGATTCTCCGTGCCGCCAACGATGAGCGCTTTGAAGCCGTTCTTGCGGGCGATGCCGCCGAGGAAGGCCCACAGGAGCGGTTGCACATCGGGCGCAATCAGGTTGCGCCGTTGCTTCGTGGAAAAGACACAATGGACGAGTTCGGAAATGTAGGTGTGTGCCACGGTCGTACCTCGCGAGATTTCAGGCGTCCCTCCGGGACGCTGCTCTCCATTAACTCAGCTTACCCGGCGTTGGAAACGCCGGGCTACTCTCAAGCGTCCTTCGGACGCGTTCCTTTCCCGAATTGGGAGGGCGCACGTGTTTCCAAATTGGAGTGGGTGCGGCGGTTGGCAAGCCCATGAGTGGGAGGTGAGTGCGTCCGGAGGACGCTTGAAAATAGCCCGGCGTTTCAACGCCGGGTAGCCGCACGGATGGGCGCCGCGTCCCGGAGGGACGCCTGAAACTATCCGCGATCGTAGCTCGCCGATTCGCATTTTATGCAAAGTTTCTCGTTGCTCTCCGACATCGGGGTTTGCGATACTCGGGGCGCTATGAAAGGCAATCCGAAAGTCATTGCTGCGCTGAACAAGGCACTGCGGGAAGAGCTGACCGCGATCAACCAGTATTTTCTGCACGCGGAAATGTGCGAGAACTGGGGATATCACAAGCTCTCCGAATCCATCAAGAAACAATCCATCGGCGAGATGAAGCACGCCGAAGTGCTCATTGAGAGGATTCTGTTTCTGGATGGCAGCCCGTCGATGCAACCGCTGGAGTTGACGGTCGGCGGCACAGTCAAGGAAATGATCGAGAGCGATCTGGCGCTGGAGATCGGGGCGGTGAAGCAGTATAACGATGCCGTCGCGCTGGCCACGAAAGAAGGCGACAACGGATCGCGCGATCTGCTGGTGCGACTGCTGAAAGACGAAGAAGGTCACACCGACTTTCTCGAAGCCCAGGTGCACCTGATCAAGGAACTCGGCTATGAGCGGTATCTGACCCAGCAGATGGGCGAGGACGAGGAAGAGTAATGTGGCGCGGGCACTCCTGCCCGCGACTGCCGGCGGTGCATGAGAAGCCGGAGTTTTCGGGCTGTTTTACCTCATCAATCTTGTGTTGGTGATCCCCAAGTCCGACCTGAGATTGGCTCGTGGTTAGAGTTCGCGGGCAGGAGTGCCCGCGCCACACGACCTTATAGCCACACTACTTCACCGTGACCGTCAGCAACTGCGCGCCGCTCACCACGTAGTCCAGCGGGGGCGTCGCGGTTTCGTCGACGCTGGATTCTCCGCTGACGATCATCTCCTGGTTGCCGCGCATGCCTTCC
>JADGNP010000456.1 GCA_017883425.1 Candidatus Sulfotelmatobacter sp.
TTGCCTTCCTGAATCAGGTCGAGGAACTGCAGTCCGCGGTTGGTGTATTTTTTGGCAATCGAAACCACCAGGCGGAGGTTGGCCTCAATCAGCTCGCGCTTGGCCTGCTCCGCGTCCATGTCGCCCTGGATGATCTCGCGCTGGGTGCGCTTGAGCTCCTGAAACGACACGCCGGTTTCGAGTTCCAGCTTTTCCACTTCGCCGCGAATCGCGCGCGCCTGCCGGCGATATTCTTTTTTCTGCTCTTCGCTGCGAGTGGCGTCGGCCTTGCGCTCCAGGTTCTGCGTCTGGCGGTCGAGCGAACGCATGCCGTCGACCGTCTTGTTAAGGCGTTCAATAAGCCGCTTGCGCTCGGCGTTGGTGAAGCCCAGCTTGCGCACCGCCCGCGACACAGCAACGATGCCGCGAGCCAGCTTCCGGCGGGCCCGGCGATGATCCTTCGGCTTCTTCTTCTGCGAAACTTCATGGTACTTTTCTTCGAGCAGCGCGGCCTTTTTGTACAGCTTGACCATGTCGTCGATCTTGCCGGTAAACTCATTCAGGCGGTTCTGCAGGATCTCGTCGGTGATCTCTTCTTCGTCGAAGGTGACCACTTCCTTGATCGAGCGCACGCCTTTCTTGAGGTCTTCGCCCATCGCCAGCAATTCGCGAATTACTATGGGCGACCGCGACAGGGCCTTGAGCACGCGCAGTTGTCCGCACTCGATGCGCTTGGCGATTTCGACTTCGCCTTCGCGCGTAAGCAGCGGCACAGTCCCCATCTCGCGGAGATACATGCGGACGGGATCGTTGGTTTTTTCCAGAGCTCCGGGGGTGAGGTCGAGTTCTACGTCCTCCCCTTCTTCGGAGTCTTCGAATTTTTTGTCGAGTGTGGAGGAAGGCAGTTTGGGGCCTTCCAGCACGTCGATTCCTTGCGTACCGATCGTGGTGAGCAGATCATCCAGGTCTTCGGGACTGTGCACATCGTGCGGGATCAGGTCGTTGACCTGATCGTAGGTGAGATATCCCTTCTCTTTGCCTGTATCGATCAGCTTTTTGATGTCGTCAAACTTGTCGTCAAGAGCCAAAAGGTGTGTCCTCAAACTACTTAATTCCGCTCCACCGGAGCGTGTGATACAGTTCCTTAAAGGTGGGAATGTGGGTTGTGCGGGAATGTGCGTCTAGCACAAACTTTTAGATTTTAGCACATAAGCGCTGTACCGTGTATCGGTTGCCCGCCTTACATTCCGGCACCCGCCGCTATCTTCCATTCTCTTAAATACTTAGATGGTTGCGGAAGGCTTTTTGTTTCATGCAGTTTTCTTCTTTCCGGCGTTTTTGAGCCCATCTTCCGCCAGGCTGGGATCCCGCAATGCGCGGCTGATTCGCTCCAGTTCGGTGAGCAGTTCCCGCAGGCGTTCCTTGTCGGAAGCGAGGCCGGGCTTCTTGAGCTCTTGTTGGACTTCCTCCTGCCGCCGCCGCAAATGGATCCGGCGCAGGGCCCGGACCGCGGCTTCCAGGACCTCAGCCGTGAGCTCTTCGTCTTCTTTGAGCAAAATCAGGGCTAGCATCCGTCGATCCGTCTCGGTGGCGGGCACCTCAAGAACATCGGCATATTCGCGGTCCATGTTGAGCAAAGACTCGGCCAGCGATTCCGTGGCCAGCCCGCGATGCAGCCCTTCGTTCTGCAACACAAACTGCGCCTGCCGTGCCGGATCGAATTCTTCCTCGGCGCCGTCGCGAGCGGAAAGATGTTCTTCGCCGGGTTGCATCTGCCGCGCCGAGGCCAGGGCGCGAATCAGAACTTTTTCCGCGTCGGTCACCTGCGCTTCTGCTGGGGCTTTGACCGTGGCCGCGGAGCGGGTTACTGCCACGTGCCTCAATTCCTGACGGAGCACGGCGGAGTCGATCCCGAGTTTCTGGGCGATTTCTTGCGCGAGTTCGTCGCGCACAATCCGGCTCGGCACGCGCTGGATGTGCGGGAGCAGGTACTTTACTGCCTTGTCCTTGCCCTCGCCGCTGCGCACCGGAAATTGCGAGCGTGCCCGCTCGATCAGGTAATCGAAATACTTTTGCGAATTCTTCAGCGCCGTCCCGTAGGCCTCTTTGCCCTTGCGACGGATGTAGAGATCGGGATCGAATCCCTGCTCGAGAGTCAGCACCTTGATCTGAAATTCTTCTTCGACCAGCAAGCCCAGAGTGCGCTCCGTCGCCTTGGCCCCGGCCGTATCGGGATCGAAGTTCACCACCGCATTCTTGCTGAACCGCCCCAGCAGCTTGGCCTGCAGTTCGGTGAATGCCGTCCCTGAGCTGGCGATCACGTTGTGAAATCCGGCGGCATAGACCGAGATGCAGTCCATCTGCCCCTCGACCAGGATCGCGTAGTCGAACTTCTTGACCCATTCCTTGGCCACATCCAGATTGAACAGCACGCGGCCCTTGGAGTAGATCGCCGTCTCGGGCGAATTCAAATATTTTGGCCCAGATTTCTCATCCGTAGCCAGGGTGCGCCCGGTAAACGCGATGACCTTCCCCGCCTCACTGGCGATCGGGAACATCACGCGGTTGCGGAACTTGGAGTACATGGCGGCAGTTGGCGGTCGTTGGTCGTTGGCCGTTGGCCTCTCAACTAACGGTTGACCTCGGTCATCCGGAGCACCCCCAGTCTTGTCATCCCGAGCGGAATCGAGGGACCTGCTTTGCTGACGGCTGGCCGCTGACGGCTGAGAGCTGTCTTCCTGCTTCCACGAAAACAGCCCGCTCTCCCGCAGCACCTCTTCACTGAATTCTTCCTTTAGCCGGTCACGCAACAGAAACCCGGAATCCGGCGCGTAGCCAATGCGAAAGCGCGTAATCATCTCCTGATCGAGCCCGCGGCCCGCCAGGTATTCCCGCGCCCGCGCTCCCTCTGGACGCCGCAAGCACTCCTGAAAAAACGCCACCGCGCGCTCATGCACGTCGAGCAACTGCCCCCGCAGCCGCGCTTCCTTGGCTTCGCCGGGAGTCGAATAGGCCGCCTTGGGAAGCGGAATTCCCAGCTTCTGCGCCACCATCCGCACCGCCTCGGGGAAGGTGATGTTCTCGACTTTCTGCACGAAGCTGAACACATCCCCCGACTCGCCGCATCCAAAGCAGTGATAAAACTGCCGTGTGGCATGCACGGAAAACGACGCCGTCTTCTCCCCATGAAACGGACATAGGCCCGAATAGTTCTGCGCCCCGGCCTTCTTCAGCTTGATGTAGTCGCCAATGATGCGGACAATGTCCGCCTGCTGCTTGACCGTGTACGCGAAATCGCCAGGGTTCGCCATCTGGGGACAGACTTCTCCGTAGGAATTGTGAGCTAGAAAGGG
Source organism: Candidatus Sulfotelmatobacter sp. (assembly GCA_017883425.1). Lineage (GTDB taxonomy): Bacteria > Acidobacteriota > Terriglobia > Terriglobales > Acidobacteriaceae > Sulfotelmatobacter. The sequence continues at coordinate 3,333 of JADGNP010000456.1, forward strand.
GCTGATGGGAATATAGCAGCGTAGTTCAACTGCGGAAAACCTGTGGAATTTCTCCTTATTCCGTTGAGCGCCGAGGAAAATCGGACTTTCCAGGTCTCAAAGTGTGTGCGCGAGAACCGAAGAGTGTGTGTGAGAACCAATGCCCTCCGGGACTCACATCCTTTTCCCGCTTTCACCCGGCACTTCCGTGCCGGTTACGAAACTCGTGCCGTCCGCTAAAGCGGACTCGGTTTGTTCCACATCAGCCTTCCCGGCACTGCCGTGCCGGGCTTTCTCATGTCGCCGCTGCACGGTTGGGGCCGATTTGTTCCACCACTAGTGTCCGGCATTGAGTTTCGTAACAGACTGTTCAGGCTTTCGCGGCTGGAGTTTTGCTGATTTCGTCCTCCCAGAGATTCAGTTCTCACGCACACACTTTCAGGGTGCGTAACGTCCCATCCATATGGTTTGCGAGTAAGACAGGGAATTTGTAGCAGCGATTCCGATTCGTCCTATGCAGGAAGATTCAATTGGTGGAGATGGTGAAGTTGACCGTGATCCTGGCCTGCGTCTCGACGGGTGCGCCGCCCAGGAAGTGGGGCTTGAAATGCCACTGTTTCACGGCTTCCTGCGCCGCCCGGGCGAGAATGGGCGGGCCGCTGAGCACGCGGAGATCCTGGATCAAGCCATCGCGGCCGATCAGCGCCAGCAGAATCACCGAGCCCTCCACCTTCATTTGGCGCGCCAGCAGAGGATAGCCGGGCTTCACGGGTTGGCTTACGATCTCGGCCGTATCGGCGGATATTTGCACGCGCTCGGCGGCGTTGGTCACGGTGGCTGCGGTGTCAGTTGCGTCGCTGGGGGCGGGGGCGCCGGAGACTTTCTGGGGAGGCGAGCCGGGCTGCAGATCGACTCGCACCGAGTTGGTGCCGGGTTGAAGGGTGCGATGGACGTCTCCGGCGACGACTTCGACGTCGAGCGGCGGCAGCACGGTTCTGGTGGTCGTGGCAGTGATGGGCGGAGTGGACGCATCGGCAGGGGCGGCATCGGCCGGAGTGGAGGCTTGCGGCTGCGGCTTCGTACTGCGCGATTGTTTATGGGCCCGCGCCACCGGCTTAGCCGCAACCGCCTGCGAGGGAGTTGCGATGGCAGCGGCGGGAGCAACTGGCTGCGGCTGGTCTTCAGCTTCCTGCATGTCGGGGAACCAGAAATTACGATCGCTGTAGAGCAAAAATCCTAAAGCGACGAGGAGCAGAGTCAGAGCAACGACCATCATGCGGCGCTGCTTCGGTTCCTGGGACCCTCCGGACCGCCGTGGGGCGGCTGGGGGATGACGATTGAATTTTGGAACCAACGTCTTGAGTTCGAACATGCAGGGACGAGGCCGCTCCTAG
>JADGNP010000457.1 GCA_017883425.1 Candidatus Sulfotelmatobacter sp.
GAGGCCGCAACCGGCGCCAGAAGTGCGGCTGAAATCACAAACGTCGCCACGACGGTTCCCATAAAGACTCCTTGCCTGCCTGGTTCTGCCGCGGTCCGGCGCCCAGATTAGCCGAAACCAAACGCTCTTGATCGTAAGCATTGTATGCCCGTCCTTGACAAAAGCACCAGTGGGAAGTTCCCTGGTGCGCTTGCTTGCGGCCAGGTGTGTGGCAGAAGACTCCATTCCTTAGTCTCGGTCACAATGTTCGAAAAGTTGGTGCATATCTGCGACTTGAGCGCGATGTCGATGCCTGGAGGCCCGGACCCTCACCCGTTTTTCCATTACCCCCTTGACTTTTATCCAGACGCGAATTAAAAGATATGAGTCGTAACAAATCGAAATACTATATCCACGAATCAGTGCACTTCTCAGGCGACTGAGGGGTGTTCTCAAAGGAAGGTCTTTACCGGACGAATCGGCTCAGCCGTTGTTTACGACACGGAGGGAGTGCACAATGCCTATGCTGAAAATCAAGACGTTCTCGACGGTCATCCTGGCTCTGTGTGCGCTAGTCGCAAGCCAGGCTCCAGTCTTTGGCCAAGCCAGTTACACGGCACAGATTCGCGGCGTGGTGACGGACCAGACCGGGGCGGTAGTGTCAAACGCAACGGTCACGATCACCAACGACGCCACCAATATTTCTCTCACGGCGCACAGCAATGATCATGGGATGTACGTTTTGACCGGCCTGCGCCCGGCAGTCTACACCATCAGGACGGAAGCAACGGGTTTTCGCGTGATGGAGAAAAAGAATGTCGTCCTGCAAGTGGACCAGCAGACCACGATTGATTTTGAACTGCATCCACTGGGGGTCATCACGACCGTCGAGGTCACTTCGGCGGTGCCCTTGCTGGACACGGAGAATTCCTCTCTCGGCACGGACGTCACCAACGAGTACGTGCGCGACATTCCACTCTACAGCCGCGGCATGTTCGGGCTGGTTTTTCTGGCGGGCGGGGTGACGGAGACCACCGGTTCCGGGATCAACGACAACTATCCTACCGGCACCAACTTCGTTTCCAATGGCCAGCGGAACGCCACGGCCCAAATTACCCTCGATGGCAGTCCCATCAGTGCGCCGGAACAGGGCGAGGGCGGCAACTCCAATGTCTACTACCAGCCTTCGGTCGAGATCGTGCAGGAATTCAAGGTCCAGAACAACGGCTTTTCCGCCGAGTTCGGCAACAACGGCGGCACCATCGTGAACATGGTCTTGAAGCAGGGCTCGAACGCCTTCCACGGCAGCGGGTGGTGGTACGGGCAGCGGGCGGCGTTTGATGCCCGCGACTACTTCAACTCCGGCGAAAAGCCCGACCACGTGCGGGATCAATATGGCTTCTCTCTCGGCGGTCCTCTGAAGAAGAACAAGACATTCTTCTTTGTCGATTTCGAGAAGGTTCGCCAGCAGGATCCCGGCAACCTGGTAGGGAGGGTCCCCACCGACCTGGAACGTACCGGCGATTTCTCCCAGAGCCCCGCCAATTCAGGAGGAATCTACGACCCGTGCGCCGGTAACCAAGGAGGCCCGCCATGTCCAACAAATCCCCGGAATAGATTCTCTTATAATGGGGTGGACGACGTTATCCCTCCCGACAAGATCGACTCCATCGGGCAGGCGATTCTGAATCTTTATCCGCACGCCAACATAGACGGCGCAGTCTATCCGGATCCCAACTTCCGTAAAGTCATCCTTTCCACCGATCCGGCCTGGCAGTTCGACGTCAAAGTGGATCATCAGATCACGGCTAACCACAAGATCGGCGGGCGTTACAGTCGTCATCACGACATACTCACCCAACCCACCGTTTTCGGCAACGACGGTGACGGCGTTATTTACATCACGACCGCCCAGAACGGTAGCGCGGAATACAACTGGGCGATCTCTCCAACCAAACTTTGGACCAACCGCATCAGCGTGGACCGGGTGCATGCCCCCGGCATCAGTAACAACTATCCAACGCTGGACTCTGTTGGCTTGTCGCCGGTCCTGGCAGCCAATGGGCTTACCCGCATGGCCACGATCAATGTCGATGCCGGTATGACCAACCTTTTTGATCAGTGCTGCGTCGATACTCACTTTGCCCACACCCTGGTCAGTTACTCCTCCGCTTTGCAGTGGGCAAAAGGCGCTCATTCGGTGACGTTCGGCGGCGAGCAGCGCGTTTTCTTCAACTACTTTCGGCAACCCGACAATCCCACCGGCATCTTCAATTTCTCACGGGATGTAACTACCTCTCAACCCAATGCGAGCAGGGGAGACAACAATGAGGGAAACCCCTTTGCTACGATCCTGACCGGGTTTGCCTATGACGCCTCGCTTCACATCGTTCCCGCGGTGGCGGACAAGTCGAAGGAAACCGCCTTCTACGTGCAGGATAACTGGAAGGTCACGCCCAAGCTGACGGTCAATCTGGGCTTGCGCTATGAATGGAGCACTCCCTACAACGAGCGCTACAACCGGCTCTCGTTCAGCAACTTCACTGGAGACACGGGAATCAACATTCCGGTTGCCAGGAGCGCTGATTTTCCCGAGTTCGGCAACATTGGTGAGATCCGGGGCACAACCGTTTTCCCCACTTCCGGCCACCGCAACTCGCCAGTGGATCGAAACAATTTTGCTCCGCGTTTCGGCTTTGCCTATCAACTCGCTTCCAACACCGTGCTGCGGGGCGGGGCGGGAGTCTTCTATGGGATGAACGTGGCCACCAACTACCAGTATGCTGGCCCGGCATTCGCGAAGACGGCCCAGATGTATTTCACCAAAGACAATTACGCAACCCAGTTCGCATGTCTCGGACCTTCCAACTTGCAGCCTAACTGTGACAGCCCATTTCCTGGCGGCCTCGCGCCGCCGCAGGGAACCACCTACGGTAAGTTTGCGCAGTGGGGCTTCGGCAACTCCAGCGACTTGGATACGGGCAAAGCCCGCAACGCCGAGATCTACCAGTGGAACCTGGGCGTTCAGCACATGTTTCCGGGGCAGATCGTGGTGGGCGTGGACTACTCCGCCAGTCGCAGCACGCACCTGCCTTGGGCCGGCGCCGGAGGCAGTTCCACCCGCAATCGCAACTTCCTGCCTTCGACAGTGCGTAATGCGCTGGTCGCGGCGTTGAACCCGACCCACGATCCCAACAACACTGCGGTAACGGATTATCTGGACACGAATGTGCCCAACCCCTTCCAATCCTGCTTCACGAGCGCGGCCCCGCCGACCTCGTATTGTCCAACCCCGATGTTCAACCAGGCCGACGTGTCGGACTCTCGCTACCTTGATGCCGAAATTCCGCAATACCTGCTGCTGCTGCCCTACCCGCAATATGATGGCGGCTTCGAGGGGCTGCCCAAGCTGAATGCCAACTCCTGGTACCACTCGTTACAAATCCGCTTCCAGAAGCGTGCCAGCCACTACATCAGCTTTGAAGGCAACTACACTTTCTCCAAATCTACGGACGATTCTTCTGCTGGGCGCAACGCCTGGCTGGGTAACCTTGGGCTGGATAATCCGCAACTGCTCGACAATCTCAGGGCCGAGCACGCGATCAGCGCCAACGATACTCCCCACCGTTTGACTGCGGCCATCATTCTCGATCTCCCCGTCGGGAGGGACCGCTGGATTGGAGGCGGTATGAACCGCGTGCTGGACGGCATTGTTGGCGGCTGGTCGCTCGCCAGCGTGATCACGCTGCAATCCGGGCAGCCGCTGGCTGTCAACATGAGTGGAGATTCCGCACGGCTGGCCGACGGCAACCAGCGGCCAGACGTGATCTGCCCGCAACTCCGGACCGGCTTGAGTTACCGCCAGGCGGCCGCGTCAGGAGGACCTTACCTGAATATGGATTGTTTCGCCGATCCGGGCGACAACATTCCCGGCAATGCGCCCCGGTACTTCTCCAACCTGCGAGGCGACGGCATCCGCAACCTCGATACTTCGCTTTCCAAGGAGTTCAAGATCCGCGAGGGCAAGCTACTCCAGGTGCGCGCCGAAATGTTCAATGCCTTCAATCATCAACGCTTTGCCTTCCCGGATGTTGGATATGTTGGATCAGCGGTTAGCTCTTTCGGCACGGTCACAGCCACCACCAACAATTACCGCAGAATGCAGTTTGGGGCGCGGTTCCAGTTCTAGTACTGCGACCGCATGGTGATTACAGCGTGGAAAACGAGTAGCGCCGGCATCTTGCCGGCTCCTCTCAACGGTAAAGCGGTACAAATCATACGCTCACGGTTCTAGCCCCTGGGCTACTCCGGCCGGCCTCATGCAGGTGAGGCCGGCCCTTTCCGAGTCGCTTGTCTCCGAGGAGGTTCAATGGCTCGTCATGTCCCAAGTCTTGCCTCGACGCGCAGGTTCCCGCTTTACACGGTTCTGTTTTTGTTCCTGGCGCTCCTTCTGATGAGCGCATCTCCCGCTCCTGAGAATCCCCGAGGCCAGGACTGGACACACTACGTCCGCATAGCAGCCTTCTCCCTGCAGAGCGCAAATGCTGACGAGATCGTGCGGCGGGCGCAGGACGATCACGTCTTTGGGATCGAGGTCGACAACGACATTCCCGGCCGTTATGAGAGCTTTCTCGACCCAACCGCCAAGCTGGCGGCAATTCGAGCCGTCGCAGAAAGGGCACACCAGGCGGGCAACCGTGCCTTTGTGTACATCGCGGGC
>JADGNP010000068.1 GCA_017883425.1 Candidatus Sulfotelmatobacter sp.
AATCTGCTCCATGGTGTGCGGAGCGGCCGGCGGTGCGGCTGTCAGGTTTCTTTTCTGTTCAAGCTGGGCCGCCTGAAACATGGCCGCCTCGATCTGTCCGGCCATCAATCGATAGGTGCGTACCTCGAGATCCTGGAAGGCGTGCGCTTCGCTGAACAGGACCTCCAGTATTCCCGCCACGGCGCGGTCGTGATAAATCGGCAAGATTAGAAGGGACTGGGCTCCGAACTGCCGACAAATCTCTGCTTCAATCCGTGTGTCGGCCTGGGCATCCTCGACACGGAGAATCTCGCGGCTTGCCTGGGTGTCTGCTGCAACGGTCAGTGACGCGGTTAGATGCCGCCCTATATAAGTGGCGGTACTTCCGCTTCCGGCCCGGTAAATTAGTTGGTCTCCCTTGAACAGACCGATGGCGACTCCGGTGGCGTTGGCGACGTTTTGCGCAGACTCAACGATCTGACGCATTGCACCATCCACGTCGAGCTTTCCGCTCGTGACCAACCGTTGGACTTCCAGGATTTCGGAGAGCGATTGACTATTAATCTGACTCTCCTGGACCGCAAATGCGCTGGCCAAAAGCTGCTGGAAAGTTTCGCGATCGAGGCTGGACGGGGTATTCATACCAGATCTCTACGGCTGCATTGGCGGGCGGGCTTTGACGGGCGAGCGGGCCGAACCACTTTCGGAGCCGGCAACTGCAGTTTCTCACCGGCAGAATGTACTGTCAATCGCAGCATGCAAAAGGGCCCGGCTCTTAAATCTGAACCAGCCGGAAGGTGATTGATGGGCTGTGGTCTCCATAGCGGCCATCCCAGCACGCATTATGTGATCGGTCTCACTGACATGATGCGCCCGATGGTGTAGACGATATTCGCTTCTCCGCAGGGCAGTTCGCACCACGGAACGCAGCACTTCCCCCGAGAGGCAATGGCCGAGCAAGTTTCGTGAGAGGAGAGCCTAGTCGTCGGAGGCTCCCCGGAGGAGGGTGTATGGCGTCACGTCTTCTACCATGTTGTTTGACGATCGGTTTGTTACTTGCACCTCTTCTGCAAGCGCAGGAGTCGCAATGGCAAGAGCTGGCCCAGATCAAGGCGGGTACAAAAGTTCAAGTCGTCGAGCGATCACTCAAAAGCACTTCCGGCAGGTTTGTGCGCGTCTCCGAAACAGATGTCACACTGAAGGTTGAAAACAACGAAGTCGTTGTTCCCAAAAGCCAGGTTTATCGCGTAAGCATCAGCGGCAAGAATCGGAAGCGGAACACCCTAATCGGTCTGGCTGCAGGAGCCGCAGCGGGGGCGGGACTGGGAGCAGCGGCCAACCAGGTTGTAGGCGATGCGAGGGTAATACCAGGTATGGCGCTAAGTTTCGGAGCCCTTGGCGCGGGCATCGGAGCTCTGGTCCCGGCCGCCAAGACCGTTTATAGAGCAGAGCTGCCGAGACCGGCCAGCCCGAAGGAGCAATCCCGTCACGAGTGATGAACTATGTCGCTCGATTATCCGGCGGCTTTGCTTTCCTAAAGGCCCGCGGTTGGACGATGTATGAGTTGACGAGCCCAAGACGCTCGCCAGCCCCCCTGGGCGGATAGTCGGCAACTCTTCCAGAACCGGGTAATGGAAGAGTTGCCGGTTAGAGCTAAGCCGCTGAGGTCAAGGTTCGTCAGACCTGAAGATTGTGGAGGTAGGGCACGCTGGCTCTCATCATTTCCAGGTTCATTTCGACGAAGTAATTCTTGATGCCACCCGTTTTTGCCGCGGTGAAGATTTTCTTCCAATCCAGAGAGTCCTGCCCCACCGGCATCACTTTCTTGGCTTCCGCCGACCAGCCTTGCACGTGCATGGAAATGAAGCGGCCCGGGTACTTGGTGAAATACTCGGCGGCGTCGTAGCCGCGGCTGATGGTGGAGACCTGGAACTGGAACTTCACCAGCTTCGGATCGAGCAGGCCCAGCAACAAGTCGTAGGTGCGCTTGCCGTCAACCGTCGTGAGCTCGAAGTCCTCGTTGTGAAGGCCCTGCTGAATGCCGGCCTTGGCCGATTGTTCACCCATTTTGTTGTATTCGTCGGCCGCTCGCTTCACGTCATCCAGGGTCGGTTTCTTGGGCCCGTCGAGGCTCGGCACCACCATCTGGGTGAGGCCGACATCTTTCGCCCAGGCAATGGCGCGCTCCTGATCTTTTCTAAGTTCCTCGATGCCGAAATGAGAACTCACACAACTGACGCCGGCGTCGCCCAGAATTTTCCGGAGCTCGGGTCCCTTGTATTTGGCCAGGCCTCCGAAGCCAAAATCGGCGTAACCTACCGGGGAGCACAGCTCAATCGTCTGAAATCCGGCATCGGCAAGCTGCTTGATCGTGGCGGGAAAGTCCTTGGCGAGCATTTCCCGGACCGGCCACGTCTGACATCCAATTGGCATGCCCAGCGGATCGGCGCGAAGCTCCAGCGCACCGGCGGAAAGAAAGCTGGCCGCGGCGGTGTAGGTTGCCGCACTCTTCAGAAACTCTCTTCTCGATATCGCAGACATTGATGCCTCCTCATGCGCTCAGCGAACAAATGCATTGTAGACTCATCCCATCTCCAGTCGCTGTCTCCGCCGGGCCTCGGGGGCTAAAGCCCTCGTATTTATTGGCACGGGGCGGCACGGCTGAAAGCCGTGCCCTGATACAAATCAGAGTCTTTCCGCAGGCACTGAAGTCCGCAGGCACTGAAGCATTGCCTTCCCAAAGCGACTTATGAGATGGCTTCTCGCTACAGTTCCCACCCGCTTCGGCGTTCCGGCCGGACGTACTTCTGCGCGACATCAGAATTCACGCTCAGGTTGGAGCGATCCCATGTGAGCTTTTGTCCCATGCGGGCCGCAACGTTTCCCAGGAGCAAGGATTCGGTGACGAGGCCCTCGAATTCGAAGTTTCCACCGGGCTTCACCTTGCCTCCCTTGCAGGCATCGAGCCATTCCCGTTCGTTGCCAGGCGACCTGGGCAGTGTTTTTGGCGGCTGTTTGTAGCTGTCCATCTTGGTTTGCGGAATGAGCTTGGGATTGCCGCCATTGAATGTGCAGAGAATTTTGCCGCGGTCTCCGACGAAGAGGAGTCCTTCGTCCTCTTCTTCGCCATCCCCTTTCAAGGGACGGTTCTCTTCCAGTTCCTCCGGTCGCGGCGGCTTTAAACCACCGTCATACCAGGTGAATTTCACGGGGGGCATGTCGCCACGCGCCGGGAAGCTGTAGTGGATGATCGAAGCCGTCGGGTAGGTCTCGTCGTAGCGGTCGGTGGAGCTCGCTTCCACACTCACAGGCGCTTCCAGCTTCAAGACGCGAAAGATGGTGTCGAAACTGTAGGAACCCATGTCGCCCAGAGCGCCACAGCCGAAGTCGCTCCACCCGCGCCATACAAAGGGGAGGTAAGCGTGGTTGAAAGGCCGTATTGGCGCTGGGCCGAGCCAGAGGTCCCAATCCAAACCTTCGGGCACCGGTTCGGTTTCCTTTGGGCGTTCGACGCCTTGGGCCCAGAACGGACGGCTCGACCAGTTCTTCACCTCCCGCACCGGCCCAATGGCGCCGTCCCAAATCCATTCGCATAGCAAGCGGGTGGCCTCGGATGCCTGGTTGCCAACTGCAATCTGAGTGGCCACGCCCGTTTCCCGGGCGATTTCGGCAATGCGCCGCGCCTCATAGATGGTGTGGGTCAGAGGCTTCTGGCAAAAGACATGTTTGCGCTTCTTCATGGCCGCGGCGGATACAGCCGCATGCAGGTTGTCGGTGGTACATACAACCACGGCGTCGAGGTCTTTTTGTTTCTCCAGCAGCTCGCGGAAGTCACTGTAGGCCGCGCAGCCGCGATACTGGCCGGAGCGCTGCTGAGTGCCGTAATAGCCGTCCACGATTTTCTGGCAAGGTTCGCGGCCGGCAACGCCGCTGGTGACGCCGAGGGAATGAGTCAACTGAATGGGTTGGTCGGGGCTGAGCCAATCCCAACCGCTGTCGACGCCCAGCAATTTGCGGACGGAATTGCAGAACTCATGTGTGTCCCATTGCGGATAATTCGCGCCGGTTTTGTTGCAGTCGCAGACGGCCACGCCCTGCACGTCGGGCTCGCGCAAGAAATGAAGCATGACGCGTAAACCCTGGGCGCCGACGCCAATGAAAGCGATATTGACCTTGTCGCTGGGCGGAACATAGCCTGCACCGCCCAACACCCGGCGCGGAACGATGGCAAGACCAATCGCGGCTGCGGCAGTTTTCCCCAAGAACTTGCGCCGCGAAATCGAGCCTTCTAAAAAGCTGCGAGACCGAAGCTGATTCTTCATTGTCCCCTCCCTAACCGCAGCTCACAGACACCAGGTTTTCTCCAGGCTGCTGTCCGCATCTTGCGGTGGTTTGCCGCAGTGCTGATTCAACCTGGATACTGTAAACCAAGATACTGTAAACGAACCAGAGGCCGGCGTGTGGGAAAGTTGGGAGTGCCACAGCCCGTGGCTGATCTTAGCCGCCGACGACGAACGACCAACCTCCGCCCCCAAACGAACGAAGGCCGGGTATCCCGGAAGGAAGTTCCGGATCCCGGCCCACGTCGTGCTTCAACTTGGAGTAAAGCGTTTGCCGAACTAGTTGCCCGAGCCCGAGTTGGCGGCAGCGGTGGTCGGAGCCGCAGCCGGAGCGGCGGCGCCTGTACCGTACCGGGCCAACCGCGGAAAGAAGGGCGTGACCTCAAACGGCATCTTGTCACGCGCCGAGGTGATGGCGACCGGAGCCGTCTTCACCATTTCCGCCTTGTCGTCCCAGGGATTGATCTTCACGCGGCCGCCCAAGGGCAGGGCAGCGATCTGATCGAGTTTGGTGTTGTCCAGCGCCGGGCCTTGCGTGGCCAGAGCGGACAAACGATTTACCGTTCCGCCTTCCGCCAGAGGATTGCCCAGGTGCGTGGTCAGCAGCGCGCTCAGTTGCGGAGCCCGCAGTTGCAACGCCTTCAGGAACAAGCCCACGTTGTCCAGCTTCTGTGCGTAAGGCGAGTTTTTCAAAAGCTCGACGGCCTTCTTATCCGCGGCCTGTTCTTCTTCCGGAATGTGCTTGAATCCCAGGTTCTGATAAGTGGAGTCATCGTTGAACAGCATGCGGTCGTTGAAGGCAAACTTGCTGCCCAGGTTGTGGCCGAGCACGATGTGCGCGAGCTCATGGGAGAGCACGGCAGCCAGGCTGGCCTCATCGGGGAGCACGTCCACCAGCCCGCGGCTGATCACGATGGTATTGCCCACGCTGAAAGTTTCCAGCGGAGCGGTGAGCAGCACGCGCGTACGCACCGGGCGCGGCAGATCAATGTTGTTGGTGACCTCCAGGTTGTTCACGACGGTCTGGAGAATCCGGTCGACGTCGCCCTCGGGCGCGAGCAAGCCCGCATTGGTCAGGCGCTCGACGACGTTGTCTTCCGCCTGCTGCTGCCATACCCGCTCCGCCTGCAGCGGGGACGCATCCTGCGCGGACGCACTCTCGTCGGTCACGCTGTCGACGCGGATCTGGGTCAACTCGTCGTCCTTGCCGCCTTTTTTCAGGTCATAACCCCAGATGCGGGTCTGCGCCTTGAAGGCCAGCTTGTTCTTCACGCCGGCGCTGAAGTCGCCTTCTTCGCTGTAGATGAAGGACGGCACCCAGTAACCGGGAATCAGGTTCAAGCGCCAGCTGTCCATATGGAAGAAATATGAGTTGCGCGGCGCCGGAGCGTAGGTCCCGTTGAGGCGCACGATGTTGAATCCCTGATCTTCCACCCAGATGCGGCCCAGGAAGCGGCCTTTGCCGGAGCCCTTCTTCGGGGTGACGTCAAACACCAGGCAGCGCACGTCGCCCAGGAATTCGCGGCGGGCGTAGCGAAAGTCATAATGCTCGCGGTTGAAGTCCGTGCGGTCGGCATAGACCATCCACGAGAAGCCGAGGGGCTGGTACTGCACCTTGAAGAGCTTTTGGAAGCCGCCCATGAGGCGCTCCTGCATGCCCTTTTCCTCTTCCTTCAGATAGTCTTTGCGGTCGACCGTCTCGCCCATATCCATGCGGCCGAGGAAATAGTGGTCCGCGCTCGGCACTGGGCCGAGTTGCGGATCGGCGGTCAGATTCTGCAGATAGGTCTCGACCACCGGGGTGCGAGTCGCGAGCATCTTGATCAGACCGTGTTCCCGCTCAATGAAGAGGTTCACGACCTGGTCCATCGTGGTGGGAGCAGGCGCAGCGGCGGCTTGCGGTACCGGGACGGCCGGTGCCGCGGCCGGTGCCGGCTGCGAAGCCTCCGCTGGTGCCGGCTGTGCCGTTGCCGGGGCAGCCTGCTGAGACGGTTGCGCTGTCTGCGTCGCATCGGGCGCAGGCGGCTGTGCGGACGGCTGTGACCCCGCCGCTTGCTGTGCGGCTACGCTCATCGATGCCAGCAGCGCCGCAGTGAGTATCGCTTTCCAAGTACGCATGACTCTTTTCTCCAAGTTTCCTTGACCCAGTTCGCAGTACCCGATTCGTTTCTGCTTACTGGTCAATCGCCAGAGTTACTTCGCCAAAACTTTTCAGTACGCCAACTGGAACGTCACGTGAACCACCGCGGTGGAATCCATCGGCTGCCCATTGCGCAACGCCGGCTTGAACCGGATCTTGTTGGCGGCAGCGACCGCGGCCTCGTCCAGCCCGTGGCCCAGACCGCGCACCACGCGATTCACATGCAGCGTACCGTTCGCCGAAAAACTGACATCGAGAAGCACTTCGCCTTCCAGCTTCAGACGGCGCGCTTCATCGGTGTAGAGCGGATTCGGCTTGAACGTAATCTCCACCGGAGTGCTCGCCGGTCCGGAATCCGCCTGTGCGATCTTGGGCCCGCCGTGCACCACCTGCTCCGATCCAAATCCGCCGGTCGCAACCCCGCTGCCCTTGCCGTTGCTGCGCCCGTCTCCGTTGCCGCCGGTCGCGATGCCGTTCCCGAAATCCGCGCTGGCGATTGTGCCCTTGATTCCCTTGGCTCCGCCTGATCCGTTGCCTTGTCCTGGGCCGACCGGCATGTCAAAACCACCCGCCCGGGCCGCGTACAGCTTCGCGCCCTGCTTGCCTGTGCCGGGCAAGCCATTGGGATCGCCAAACCCGCCCGTCTGCACTTTCTCTACGGCCGCGTTGACCGTGGGCTTCTGCGAACTGCCGCCGAAATCTCCGGTGTGGATCAATTGCGGACGCGCCCCGCCCACCGCCAGCTTCAACTGCGGGGCCGCGAACTGGTTGACCACGACTTTGGGCGCTTCCACCGGCTGCGGCGCCTCTCGCCGAATCTCGCGCGGGACTACCAGCTTGGGCGTTTCAAATACCGGGAGCTTCACTGCAGGAAGCAGCTTGGGCTTCGCTTCCCGCGTCGCCTTGATCGGCTCCGGCACCGGCCGCAACGCCGGCATGGGAATCAGTTCCGTCACGTGATACTGCGTGAGTTGCAGCTTTTCCGGCAGGATCAGCCCGAGGTTGATTAAGATGAACACGACCAGCGTCACCAGTCCGTAGCTGGTGGCTAGCGCCCGTTTGTCGATCTTGCGTTCGGGCAGTAGTCCGAGTTGAAAGCCGCCGTAAGCCGCCATGCAATTTCACTCCATTAGGGATCCCAGCTTGGGGAGTTCCGCCGGGACTTGGAGTCTTCAAAATACGGGAGATAGGACAGGGGGTAAACGTGTCAACGGCCCTTGACCTTAGGTAACCTGGGATGTTCCCTTTTTGAGCGTCCGGCCCAAAACGGGTGTGGGACAGCTGTTTCCGCCCATCCAACTGGCTTTGATCCGACGAAACAGGGAAGAAACACCGAGGAAACCCGGCTCGGAACCGGTGAGAAACGTCTGCGTGAATCGCTGTGCGTCCTCAGTGCTCTCAGGGGTTTCCAGTCACTGCACCGCGGGATTTCCGGTGCCGGGCGAAGTAGGCAAACACAGGAATCCCGGCCAGGATGACGAGGACTCCGTACCCGGAGTTCGGCCAGTCGTTCTTGAAGGTGTAGCACAACAGAGCGGCGGCAACCGCCACGAAAACGACCGGAACGAAGGGATAGCCCCACATGCGATATGGACGCACCGCCTGCGGTGCACGCCAGCGGAAGATGAAGATCGTGCTGCCCGCGATCATGTAAAACAGCCACTCCGCAAAAATCGCTAAAGAAAAGAGTTGCCGGAAATTTGCGCCGATCAACAACAGGAGGATCGACAGCACGGCCTGCACGAAAATTGCCACCGAAGGCGTGTGAAACCGGGGATGCACTTCCGCCAGCGCCCGAAAAAAGTATCCATCCCGCGCTACGGCGAACGGCACACGCGCTCCGCTCATGATCGTGCCATTCAGCGTGACCAGCATCGATAGCGCCATGCCTGCCGAAACAATGCTGGCGCCCATGCGCCCCATGACCAGCGCGACTGCATCCGACGCGGGACGTGGCGAAGCCGCGATGGCGTTGGCCGGAAGCACATATTGCACTCCGGCGTTGACCAGCACGTAGAGCACGCCCACGGTGGCCACGCCCGCAATCAATGCAATCGGAATGTTGCGCTCCGGGCGCTTCACCTCGCCCGCCACCATGTTGAGGTCATTCCATCCGTCATACGCCCACAGCGCCGCCACCAGCGCCGCCATGAAGCCGGCCACTCCGCCCTTCGCGCCCGCGAAGGTTCCTGCAAAGTTGCTCCATCCCCGGCCGGCCGCGTTACCCACTCCACTGAAGCACACCACCACGATGCCGAGGATGATCGCAACTTTTAGCAGGGTAAACACAAGCTGGAACTCGCCCGCCTTTTTCACTCCGATGTAGTTCAGGAGCGAGATGAGAATGGCGGCGGCGATGGCGAACATTTGGCCCCAGCTCACGGCAAACGGCGCGCGGATGACGTTGGCGGAGAAGAAAGAGAAGAGCGGGAAGGTTCCGAGAATTCGCACCAGCCCGGTGACCACTGTTGCCACCGAAGCCGGCTTCGCGATCACGAACCACGTCCAGGCGTAGAGGAAGCCGCCCAATGGACCGTACGCATCGCGCACATAAACGTACTCGCCGCCGGCCTGCGGCTTCATGGCTCCCAGTTCGGCGTAGGTGAGCGCGCCTGCAAACGACAGGAGTCCACCCACCACCCACGCCAGATACACCAGCTTGGCCGAGCCCACGGCCTGCATCATTTCGGCAGGCACGAGAAAAATCCCGCTGCCGATGATCGTCCCCACGACCACGGCAGAAGCGTGGCTGACTCCGAGGTCGCGGGATAGGTCAGGACGAGAATTAGCTCGCTGCGTTGGTTCGGGCATGACTGAAGTGTGCCAGTATACGCGAGGGGGCACAAAAAGCCCTTAACCGCAAAGGTCGCGAAGAAAGGCCGCCAAGGACGCTGAGACGAACAAAATCAACAGATTTGCTCTGCGTTCTTTGCGGCTTTTCTTCGCGAACTCCGCGGTTAAAGGCTTGGTTTCATCCTTTCGTCTGGCCGATGAGTTGGCAGGCCTGGCCATCGCCCTCGTCCGGCTGTTCCTGATAGTTGTTGACTATGCGCTTGATCCCGTCCTTGAGCAGAACGACGTGGAAGTTGATCAAGAGCCCAACTTGGATATCCAGCAATCGCAGGTGAGACAACAGTTGCGCCTGGTCCACCGGATGGAGTGCTTCTTTAGATTTGATCTCAACCACCACCCTGCCGTCGACCACCAGATCCGCGCGAAAGCCGCACTCCAATCTCACCATCCCGTATACCAATGGCACGGCCTTCTGCCGTTGCACCTGGAATCCCAACTTCTCCAGTTCATAAGCCAGGCAGGCCTCATACGCCGACTCAAGCAGTCCAGGACCAAGCTTGCGATGAACCTTGATCGCGGCCCCGATAATCTGCGACGTAATATCTGCGCGGATCACATCTTGTACCTCAAGAAGACTCTACTCCGCGAGGCCTAACCGAAGGAGAGACAACTACCGCAGATGTAAACACCCGTTCCAAAATGAAACCGACAGTGAAGAGCCGCCCGAGATTTCTCGCCTCCGTATTTCGTTCTTCTTTGCGTCCTTTGCGCATCCTCAGCGACCTTTGCGGTTAAAAGCTCCTCGCTGACACCAACAAAAAGCCTTTAATCGCGAAGGACGCAAAGCGAATCCGCAGAGAACGCAAAGAAGAACTACTCCTGCGCGAAAGAGCTGGCGACATATCCGACCCCAAACGTCACTGCCGTGCCGATCATCACCCACCAGGTCCACGGCACGTGCGTCCCCAGCCACAGGTACAACTCCATGCCAAACCCGCACGCCATCCCTACCATGGCGCCGCGCTGATTCGCCCGCCGCGTGAGTACGCCGAGAAGAAATACACCGAGCAGTGCTCCGTACGCCACCGACGCGATCTGCAGCCCCACCTCCACCACGCGTCCCACTTTGTGGAGCGCGATCAACGCCAGTCCGAACAGTACCAGCGCCCAGGCGAGGGTGGCCAGCCGCGACAGGCGCATCTTGGTCTTCTCATCCGCCTGCGGCCGCAGCCGCACGTAAAAATCCATGATCGAGGTCGACGACAGGGAATTCAGCGCCGCGCTCAAGTTCGACATCGCCGCCGCCAGGATCGCCGCAATCAGCAGCCCCGAGATTCCATGCGGCATCCGCGTGACAATAAATGTCGGATAAATCCGGTCCGGCCTTCCGAACACTGCCGACGGCACGCGGTAGTAAGCCCACAGCATGATCCCCACCGTCAGAAACAGCGCAAACTGAAAGAGCACGGCGACCCCGCTCGATACTAAAGCCGTCGCCGACTGTTTCTGCCCGCGCGCCGCCAGCAAGCGCTGCACGATAAGCTGATCGGTGCCATGACTCGCTACAGTGAAGAAAGCCCCGCCGATCACGCCCGACCAGAACGTGTACGGAATCCATACGCTCCCCCGAAAGTCAAACAGCTGCAGCTTGCCCGCGCCGGCGGCCGCCGCATGAATTGCGTTCCATCCGCCAGGTACGAGATGCAGAATCGTCACCAGCCCCACCAGCGTTCCGCCCACGTAGATCGCCGTTTGCACCACATCGGTCCAGATTACGGCGGCGAGTCCGCCCTCAAATGTATAGATCACCGTCAATGTTGTGATGATGGCAATCGACGCCACCTCGCCCGTCCCCAGCGCAATCGAAACCACGATCGATACCGCATACACGCGCACGCCTTCCGCCGCGGCTCGGGTCAGCAGAAATAAACCTGCCGTCAGGGAGCGCAGCCCGCGGCCGAAGCGCCGTTCGATCAGTTCGTAAGCGGTATAGAGATCGCCGCGGAAGTAGTGGGGCAGCAGCACAAAGCTGATGACCACGCGGCCCACCAAGTATCCCATCACTACCTGCAGGAACGTGAGATTGGTGTCGTACGCCAGGCCGGGAATGCTGATGATGGTCAGCGTGCTGGTCTCGGCAGCGACAATCGAGAGCGCGATTGCCCACCATGGAATGTCGCGTCCGGCAAGAAAGTAGTCGCGCAGCGACCGCTGTCTCTTGCGGAAGCGCAGCCCGAACAGGGTGATCCCCGCCAGGTACAGCCCGATGATCGCGAAATCGAGGTGGTTCAGGCCCATATTTCCATTCAGCCCGGCAGAGAGCTCTTAACCGCGAAGATCGCCAAGCAAGATCCGCGAAGATCGCAAAGAAAATCAATCTCCAGTTACTGTCGCGCTTCTTAGCGTCCTTGGCGGCTTTCCTTAGCGACCTTTGCGGTCAAAAGCTTTTCCGCGAAACGGCCGCAACGCTCACACCACCCTACGTGCCACGCTCTCCGCCGGATCATACGTTTCCGAGGAAATCGCCACCAGCCACAAATTGCTATCGCCGTCGTTTCGCACGGCATGCGAAGCCCCCGGCGACACCAGCACCAGCACCGCCCGGTCGCCCTCGAACTCGCGGTGCTGGGCTGCCGATCTGTCGCCTTCGTCCCAATGCAAGGACCACTTGGCTCCGGGCAGCACTACAATCGCCTCCCGCCGTCGCAGATGATAGTGGTTCCCGCGCACCGCCCCGGGCTTCGTCGAAGCCAGGTGCACGTCCGCCATGCGGCCCACAAACGCAAGCGCCTCCGCCGGAGGCGTGAAACTGAACCCGCGCGCATCTCCACTGTCGGCCAGTTCGGTGATTTGAGTCTTTTGTTCCATTCCTTGGCTCCTGGGTTTTGATGGCATACCCGAAAGACGGCTGCGGCGCTGTTGCTTGCGATCGGAGTGAGGCTCCGGCGGGGATTCACTCGTATGCTTCCATTTAGGCGGTCCGCTGTGCTGGTTTGCGATCGATCACGATCGTCGCAGAGTGTGGTGACGAATTGGAGACAGGTGATGTCCAGCGATCCTTCAAGCCCAAAAACCACTCCTCAAAATATCTTCTCGACAAGTAGGCAACGCCGACGGCGAGTCCCATGCTGATGAGGAAACGCGGGAAGAGGAGCGCCAGACGAGACGGAAGCTGCGGATATAGTCCCGGAAGATAGCGAACGATCCAGTGATCGATAAAATCGAAGGCGAGCATGTGGACGAGATAGAGTCCGTAACTGATCTCGCCAAACCACTGCAGCAGAGGACGCTGCACGATCCACTTGAACCGGCTGGTGCCCAACAGCAGTGTTGCTCCCAGAACGCCCGTACAAAACAGATTCACCGCGGTGAGCTGAAATACTGCGCCGAAGAACTTGCTACCCCGCCAAATACCGAAAGGCGTTCCCAGAGTTAACAATCCGACGGCTGTGGCCGTGCAAATAGCAGAAAAATACAGCATCGGAGCGCGCTCCGCCAGTCGGCCGCGGCTCAGCACTCCCAGCAATGCCCCAATCGCCAAACCGTCGGCGACCAGCCAGGTATAGCTGGCGCCGGCGTTATAGCCGAGCCAGTACACAAAGGCCCGAATCATAGGAGATGCAACGAAAATACCCAGTGCGCACCACCCGGCGGTCCGGCGGGAAAGCGCACGCACGGCCGTGGGCCAGACCAGATAAAAATGTTCTTCGACCGCCAGCGACCACAAGACCGCGTAATGTTCGGGCACTCCGAACAGAGGGGTGAGGTTGGCGAGGTAGAAAAAACTCAGTCCGATGAATGGCCAACCAACCTTCCGATGCTCGAGCCACCCGGTTCGAGGGAGCACGATCAATAACAGAAGAAGCAGGTAGAACGCAGGCAGTATCCGCAGCGCTCTGCGGATGTAAAACCGCCGGTAGTAATGGGGCTTCGGCTTGCTGTCAAGCAGAATCCCGGTGATGAGAAACCCGGAGAGGACGAAGAACAGATACACGCCTGTCCAACCGCCCAAGGTCGCGGTGACGAACAGTCGAGCCGGTCCCTTAGATTGCGACCACACCAGGCCCGGATAATCGAATCCGTGGAAAAATAGAACGAGCAGGATCGCTACCCCGCGCAGAGAATCCAACTCCGGCATCACGGGGCGTATCAGCTTTTCCTTGGAAGTTGCCGCGGCTAAACTCATTCAGGTCCGCCAAATGTAGCTGCTGGGCGGTTTCCCTGTCAATCGATTCAACCTCGTGGAGGATACCCGTCTTTCCGCGAGTGAGACCCCAGTCCCGAGGATCAAGAACTGGCAACTGGCAACCGGCAACCGGCAACTGCTCTGTGTTAGAAATAACCCGTGCCCTACTATCTCGGGATCGACGGCGGCGGTACCAAGACCACCTGCGCGGTGGGCGATGAATCGCGCCTCCTGGCCACGGCGACTGCGGGCCCAAGCAATATCGTCCGCGTCGGAGAAGTGCAAGCCCGCGAGTCGCTCCAGCAGTCGGTGCGCCAGGCATGCGCTGCCGCCGGCATTACACCTGCGCAAGTTTCGCACACGTGCGTTGGAGGCTCCGGCGCCGCCCGTCCAGAATTGGCCGAGATCGTCCGCCGCTCCCTGGCTGAAATTCTCCCCACGCCCATCGAGGTTGTCGGCGACATGCAGATCGCCCTCGAAGCTGCCTTCGATGCTGGCCCGGGTGTCATTGTCATCGCGGGCACAGGTTCCATCGCCTACGGCCGCGATCCGCAGGGAACTGCCGTCCGCGCCGGGGGCTGGGGATTCGCCATCGGCGACGAAGGCTCCGCCCACTGGATCGGCCGCGCCGCCGTCAGCGCCGTCCTGCGCGCTGCCGATCTCGACGGAACTCCCGAAACTCGCACCCACTCGTCATTTGTGGAGGCCCTCTTCAAAGCCTGGGGAGTGACCTCGCTGGCCGACCTGGCGCGCGCCGCGAATGCGATTCCCCCTCCCGACTTCGCAGCTCTCTTCCCGGCTGTCACCGCCAGCCAAGACGATCTGGCCACGCAGGTTCTCACCAACGCGGGCAGGGAACTCGCCTATGTGGCCGCGGTTGTAATCCGCCGCCTCTTCGCGAAGGACCACACGGCTTCCGTCCCGGTGGCCATGACCGGAGGCGTCTTTCGTCACGCAGCGCTGGTGCGCCAGATGTTTTACAGTGAACTTCGAACGCTGGAGCCGCGCGCAGAACTGAATCCGCAGGTTGTGGAGCCGGTAGAGGGCGCACTGCGCATGGCACGAAGAGCCGGGTAAGGTGGAGTGGACACTCCCTTCGGCAAACTCAGGGCAGGCTCTGTCCGCCGACTTTAGATTTGAAGTTGATCTTGATCCTGGTTTTGAACGCAGGCCCCCAAGCGGCATGAATTCCGAAACACAGAATCCGATCGGCTTATCCATCGCGCAGGACTCGACTCCCGGCCACGCATCCCCCGGCCGCGAAGCCGCCGTCGATCCCGTTCTCACCGCCGATCTCGCCCTCGCGGCAGTGAAGGATCGCGACCTGCCCTCCGAGGTTATCGAACAAATCAGCAAGAATGCCGCGGTGATGAAATCGCGTAAGGTTCGTGTGGCCCTCGCCGCCCATCCCCGCGCTCCGCGCCGCATCGCGCTGCGCCTGATCCGCGAACTCTACACCTTCGATCTCATGCAGTTCTCGCTGCTCCCCGCGGTCGCAGCCGACCTGAAGCGGGTTGCCGATGAACTGCTGGTGGCGCGCCTCGCCTCCATTACTCTGGGCGAGCGCATTGCGCTCGCGCGCCGCTCCTCAGCCCTGGTGGCCGCCGCCCTGCTGCTCGACCGGGAATCGCGCGTCTGGCAGACCGCCTTGGAGAATCCGCGCCTCGCTGAAGCTGCCATCGTGAAGGCGCTGCTGCGCCCGAGCGCGACGCCGGCGTTCGTCAAAGCGGTCTGCCATCACGCCAAATGGTCTGTGCGCCCGGAAATTCGCTGCGCGCTGTTGCGCAACGAATACACTCCCCTCGCCCGCGCCCTCGAATTCGCCCGCCGGCTTGCGCCTGCGCAATTGCGCGACATTCTACACGCGTCACGCTTGCCGGAGAAGGTCAAGACATACTTGCGGAGAGATTTGGAGAGTAAAGGGTATTCTGGAAGGGCGAGCGGTTAGCACCTGGCAATTAGAGCAGTTCTCGATTTGCTGTATAGGGAAGGCAGGAACGGGAAGGGCACGGCTTCAGCCGTGCCGCCAGGAGCTGCAACGGGTTTCGGCTTTAGCC
>JADGNP010000458.1 GCA_017883425.1 Candidatus Sulfotelmatobacter sp.
GGCGTATCCTCACTGATTTCGCGCGCTCTCGCCGTTATGTCAAGCGTGGAGGCGCAGCTTTCCATGTTCCGTTTGATGAGGCTTTGTTCGAAGGCCGCGGTCCGCCCGCCGACATCGTTGCCTTGGACGACGCCCTGAAAGCGCTGGCGGTCACCGACGAGAGGAAGAGCCGGGTCGTGGAGCTGCGGTTCTTCGGTGGACTCAGCGTGCCGGAAACCGCCGAAGTCCTGAAGGTCTCGTCAGAGACCGTGATGCGGGACTGGAAGGTAGCCAAAGTTTGGCTACTGCGCGAACTGAGCGAGGGCAACCGCGATGGACTCTGAACGCTGGCGCAGGATCGAGGAGTTGTATCACTCCGCCGTGGAAGTGCCTGAGAGCCAGCGCGCGGCGTTCCTTCAAGAATCGTGTGCGGGCGACGAGGCGCTGCGACACGAAGTGGAGTCACTCCTTGCCTACCAGAATGACTCTGAGGAGTTTATCGAAATGCCCGCCATGGAGGTGGCGGCCCGGATTCTGGCCCAAGATCCGAACAAAGGACAAGGTGCCTCCGAGTCAGCGCCCGTCGACGGAAGCATCTCGCGCTACCGTATTTTGGAAAAGATCGGGGCTGGCGGGATGGGTGAGGTTTACCGCGCGGTCCGTTCCGACGGACAGTTCACCAAAGAAGTGGCGATCAAGTTGGTGCGCGGCGGCTTCGACACAGCCTTCGTCCTCGAGCGTTTCCGCAACGAGCGGCAGATTCTAGCTGGCCTCGATCACCCCAATATCGCCCGTCTTCTGGATGGGGGTACAACCGACGACGGCATCCCGTACCTGGTCATGGAGTTGGTCAAAGGCACGCCCATCGACCAGTACTGCGACACGCACCGTCTCCCCATCACCAAGCGGCTGCAACTGTTTCTCGACGTGTGTGCGGCAGTGCGGTACGCGCACCAGCGGTTGGTCATTCATCGAGACATCAAGCCGAGCAACGTTCTGGTGACCGAAGAAGGCATCCCAAAGCTGTTGGATTTCGGTATCGCCAAAATCCTGGATCCCGCGGTGAGCGCCGAAACGACGCTAGCGCGTCCGATGACACCCGAGTATGCCAGCCCGGAGCAAGTTCGCGGAGAGTCCATCACGACCGCGACGGATGTCTACTCGCTCGGAGTCGTACTCTATCAATTGCTGACCGGGCGTTCTCCCTATCATCGAGATACGTCATCCACGCACGAACTTGCTCGCGCCATCTGCGATACGGACCCCGCACGGCCGAGCACGGTTGTCCTCAAGAAGGAAGCCGCCCGCGTTGGTGAGCAGGGTCCACCTCCCACACCGGAAATGGTCAGCAGTTTACGCGAAGGGTCTCCAGCGAAACTACAGCGCCGGCTAGCGGGGGACGTGGACGACATCCTGCTGATGGCTTTGCGAAAGGAGCCGAACCTGAGGTATGGGTCTGTAGAACAGTTCGCGGAAGACATACGGAATCATCTTGAGGGACGTCCGGTCAAGGCGAGCAAAGGCTCATGGAACTATCGAGCCGGAAAGTTTGTAGCTCGCCACCGGGTGGGGGTCGCCGCAACGACGGCTATCGTGCTTGTGCTGGCTGCCGGGATCGGGGCGACCGTGCGCGAGGCTCGTATCGCCCGTAAGCAAGCGGAAATCGCGAGCACGCAGCAAGCCCGGGCGGAAAAGCGATTCAACGATGTGCGTCAGCTCTCTGACTCGCTGATTTTCGATGTTCACGACGCGATTCAGAATCTCCCTGGCGCTACGCCCGCGCGTAAGGTGCTGCTTGATCGCGCCGTGCAATACCTTGACCGCGTGGCCAGCGACTCCGGCGGCGATTCCAGTCTGCAGCGGGAACTGGGGTGGGGATACCAGCGGCTGGCGGTGGTGCAGGGCAACTCAGCAGAATCAAGTCTCGGTGATCAAAATGCGGCGGACGCAAGCAATCAAAAAGCTACCGCCCTTTTCGAGGCGGTGGCGAAAGCAAATCCCAACAACGCGACCGACCAGCTCAACGTAGCCATTCTCCATCGCATTATGTCTTTTTCGGACCTGCTGCAACCCAGCGGGCGCCAGAACCTTGAGCAGGCGGTGGCGATCACCGAGCGGGTCATGAAAACCGACGGCGCCAATCCCAGAGTATGGAGCGAGCGCGCCATTGAGTACCAAAACCTCGGCATGATGCAGGATGCCGCCGGCGACCGTGCGCATGCTCTTGAGTCTTTCCAGAAGAACCTGGCGATTAAACAAGAGATCCTGAAAATCCATCCCGAATATCACGACGCACGGCGGGGCGTCGGTATGGGTTCGGTTCTGGTCGGCGACGCATTGGCCCGCCTTGGTTCCCGGCAAGAGGCACTGCAGAAGATGCAGGCGGGGATCAGCTTTTATGAATCCGTGATAAAAGGCGGCACAGGCATCAATGCGGAACGCGACCTGGCGATAATAAAGACGAAGCGTGGAGAGGTTCAACTGATGGACGGAGATTTTGCTGCGGCGTTGGCGAGCTTCCACCAGGCACGGACTACGCTGGAGCCGATGGCCAAGGTAGACCCGCAAAACAACATGCTGCAGTTGGACATGGCGGGAATGGATTACGAAGAAGGCAGGCTCCTCGCGAGCACCGGCCGGTATGCGGCCGCGATTGCGACACTGCAAAGAGCGATTCAAGCTTTCCAGGGTCTGCACACTCAGGGTCGGAATGGGACAGATATCGGTCCCGGACCAGGCGTCTTTTACATCTGGCTCGGAGAAGCAGAAGCGGGAAAGCGGAACTTGCACGGAGCGCTGGAGAACTATAGGAAGGCATCCGCAGAACTGCAGTCCCCTGCGGGCCAGCGCGTGCCCGATGATACGCGATGCCAACTTGCCACCAGCTACACCAAGGCAGGTTCCGTCCTCACGAGAATGGGCAGCCTGCAGGAAGCGGGCGCGGCCTACGAAAAAGCTTTGGACATCGTTACCCCGCTTGTTTCCCCGGAGCGTCAGGACGTGCCAGCGCTCTATCCTGCCGCCGACGCCTATGCCGGACTGGGTGATGTCTCAGCAGCTCGGGCACGCAGAGCACGCGATGCTAGAGAGCAAGCCCAACTATGGACCGAAGCCCGCACGTGGTACGAGAAGAGCCTGAGCACATGGCAGAAGATTCCCAACCCGTCCCGCATAGGGCCCGCTGGCTTTAGGGCCAGCGACCGGGGTGAGATCGCCCGCAGGCTGGCAGAGTGCAAGAGCGCGGCTCGATGATGTCTTCTGCAGATTTTTGAAGCGATAGCGATTCAGTTGGGTATCGCATTCCCTCACGAAGCGTCGCAGCTATTGAAATGTCGCGATTTACATCAACCATATTCAATCGGCCGTGTGCGTACCCGTTTGCCCTCGTACCGTATTAGGCCGGTTCCGGTCGGATCGTCGGCAACCCTCACCTTACCAGATTACGGAAGGCTTGCCCCGGGAGGAATGCTGCTATTTTGTCCGACTGCTGGCGACTCGCAGGCGCTGTCCGGAAATTCAAGTTCAAGCTATTACAGTAAAAGTCTGTGAGGTTGTCAGCTGCGAAATCTTGGGCCTAAAAACGTATCTGCCAAGTCTCCCATACGATTCTTTGTCCCTTCATTTGTCTTGCGTTTCTAGACTCTGGAAACGCGCTCCTCGGGCACTTCCATTTGGCTTTAGACGATGAGCTTCCAGCCTCGCAATTGCAGCAGCCCTCCGGTCAGGGGATAATTCACGCCTGCGCTTCACCCCAGCAAGCTTAAGGGCCAGCGAGGCTTGTGCAGGACTCGAAGGGTCAAATGAGAAATTCGCCAACTTCAAAACAATACGGCTGCTTAACGCCTCCCATCGCCCGCCACTCGTAGAAACCATCAGCCGGTATGAGGCACCGTTTCGTCAGAATGGAATCTCGAAATGAGGGAGTTGTCGTGACCGTCTCTGACCGAGCATTGAGCGGTCGATTGCCGATGCTTATATCCGTGGCCCAGGAAGGAATGAGTCCCCACCGCATTGTCGTGAACTTGCGCGATTTTTTGCCATCTTCTCGACGCACCGTTAGGACTGGCTGCGTCGGGGCAATGTTGTATCGGGGATGATCCTCGATCTCATCCCACGCCTGGAACCGCTCGGCCAAGTACTGCTTCGAGTGCGTCAATCGGTATCGGTTGCACACCAGTTCATTGTCGCAGATTTGGTACGCTAGACCAGATCTGTTCTGATTCGGAAAGTTCAACATGGCATCGACGATTTTCGTTTGGCGAACGGTCTACTCAGGCGATACGTGTCGGGAGGATGACAAGATTATTGAGCTGGTGACGGGATGGAGATGCCCTGAGTTCTGTCCATTTTGTGGCTCTTCATGCGACAAACAATCGTGGCCGACTAAAGATGAGGTTCGCTGCCTTCTTTGTGGTTGGGAATTATCTGTGGCATTCCCGGATCTGTCCTACGCTAGAGACATTTGGATGCGAGGTCTCAGACGTTTTGATCTCAATTCTTCTGAAGTTGCTCTCCAAGAGCTTGGCACACACCTGAAGTCCAATGCCTCCGATCTTTATGCCTTGTCGTGGCGCCGGTTCGAGGAATTGATTGAGGATGTCTTCAAGTGCTTTGGGTTGAGAACGGTATTGACACAGCCGAGCAAGGACGGAGGTGCCGATATTCTTATCCTGCAGAATGACAGTCAGAAGATTCAGGCAATCGTTGAATGCAAAAA
>JADGNP010000459.1 GCA_017883425.1 Candidatus Sulfotelmatobacter sp.
AATCATCAGCAGCATCGAGTTGGCCGCCGACCACAACCAGATATCGGTATGATCCGCTTTGAAAAACTCGCACGGCGTCTCGCATGGATTGGCTCGGTATCCATCCCTCGACGACTAGAATGCCTTCGCCGGTTGGGCAGTTCACGGCCAGGAATCGATGTACCGTCATCATGAAGGCAACCAGTCCTAACGGGATCGAAATAGCTACGGCCCTGAAGAATGGGCGATGGAACAGCGATGCTTCTCTCACAGTACGAACGTGCGGGAGATCCTCCTGCATCATTCCTCTCTCTACCCTCTAAGGAAACTGCTTGACTACAACTGGTCCCAAGGCTCGGGCTACGCTAACCGGAAGCTTCTTCCATACAGACTCGACCATTTGTCGCTTCGTACCGCGCTTGGTGGAGAACTCGGTCTGGCCTTCTTCAACTCCGTAGTATTGATAGTAGTAGCTATACTTCGTTCCGCCCCAACCGAGGCGATACCCAAACGCCGCATCTGTCCTGGGGATGCGACCGGAATGGCAGATTCGGATGCCGTTCTTGGCTAGCCGCGTCATGAGCTGCCAATAGAGACTGTATGCGAACAGGTTTGTTCTCTCGCTCTGGTCACGCAAGCAAGAAAACGGGAAGGAGACTGTGTCCCGGAACTTCTTGGCCATGGTGGCCGCAACCAATTCGCCTTTGTGTCGCAGGAGTGCAATCTCGTAGGCACCAGTGGAAAATAACCCCTTTACCCAGGAGTTGCTGACGCACGGCACGCCGGCCGCGTGCTGGTCGCGCAGGAGAAGACCATAGAAAGTGGACACGTCCGTAGATGGGTACTCCAATTTCAAATCGTATTTACGCGCCTCGTCGATCTTAGCGCGGTTGATCTCGCTGAGGCTGCGCCACACCATGTCGATGTCAGGAGACAACTCCAGTTCACGGTTGTAGTAGTTCTCGTCCGTACTCACCGGCCCAGTGAGCTTGAGCTTGTACTGCTTGAGCGTGATATGGGAAATCCCCAGTTGCTTCGAGATCTCGATCGCTCTCTGTAACAGGGCCTGTTGCACATCCGGGCTTTCCGCAACGACGCCACCCGCAACAAAGTGAGGGATGGAGATGAGGGCCTCGCCCGAACGAAGCGTTCGAATTCTATACAGCGGGAGGATGCCGCAGATCTTCGGCCCGTCGTAGACAGCCAGAGGATAGAACTCAGTGCCACAGTGCTTCGCAAGGAACTCCGCCCACTGGTAGGCATGCCAGGCGATTACTCCTGGACTCTCCTGTACAAACTCGTCCCAATCTCTCTTGTTACTTGCTTCAACGAGTACTGCATCCATGAAGCTCTCCTGATGGCTGGGTCTTGGTCTCGTTCACGACCATCTGATACTTGCCCGAGATTTGTGGATCGATTCGCGGGACATATTCAAATTCAAAGTGCACATCCGGACTAAAGTTCTTGCGGAGAATGCGCTTCATATCTTCCTCGGTGCGTGCCGAGTATCCTGGGCGCTTGACGAGCCGGATCGAGATGTAGTCGCAGCGGCGGTAGATGACTTGAAACCGCTCCACGAACTGGCTCTGGCCATCCACCATGAAGAAACGGCACCAGAAGTTGGGCGGAATCATTCGACCGTCTTTAGTGACAAAGATTTCTCCAGTACGACCGAGGAAATCTTCGATCACTTGGAGCGTCCGTCCACAATCGCAGCGAGACGGTGCCGGACGCCCGAGATCACCCAGCCGGTAACGAATGAACGGCATAGGAGATGGATCGAGCGGAGTCACGATGATTTCGCCCATCTCACCGTCGCTGGGATTGCCGTTGCTTTCAACGAGCATATGCTCCTGGTTGACGTGCCAGGCATGGTTCGGACACCAGGCCGCCACGTGGCCCACTTCTCTAGCGCCGTAGATGTTCGTGACTGCACAGTGGAACACGTCCTTAAGGACCTTCTCTTCGTGCTCATACACGGGAGCGGCCCAGCCGATGGCAAGCTCAGGACTGCAGGAGCTGACGTCTTCGCCGGTGCGACGGATGTAGTCGGCGAGCCCGGCCAACGCGCTGGTGAACCCCCAAAGCACACGGGGTCGGAACTCCCTCATTTTCTGGAGGCAGAACGCGTATTCTCTGTCCGCAAGGTTCACGCCTGGCAGCATTAGTTGGTGCCATAGCCGCTTGCGCATCCAGACCTGCGCATCGTTCGGCATGTAGTCGACGGAGATGCGCGCCATGCGTGCTTCACGCGCCCCTGGGTCAATGCCATACCACTTCCTGATCCGCATCTCGAAGGCCCAGCTCACTGCGGTTACGGATCCATCGTCATAGAAAGTCACGGGTGCGCCGGTAGACCCCGAAGAAGTATTCCGTACCAGTCTGTGCTTGCGGACACGTGCGAACGGGACAGGCTGCCCCGGGCCTTGTTTGGACCGTTTCGCGGCGTCCAAAGCGGAACGGAAACGAACGTCGACTAGGTCTTCGCAGTTCTGGATCACATCCTGGCGGCTCAGCGCGGGAATGAGCGCCGCGTCGGCGAGCGTCCGAATATCTTCGGGGACAAGGCCAAGTTGCTTGAATTTATTGGAGTAATAAGGCACAAAGCGGTTGGCATAGCGCACCATATGCTGCAGCTTACGTAGTTGAATCTGCTGGAGCTGATCTTCCGAATAACGTTCCGAATCCACCAACCCTTGGTAATCCGACATTACTCCTTTTCGATTAAAGAGGTAGTTGGTGACCGGGAAAGAGACGTGGCCAACCATCCAATCGTCGCACTTCTCAAGCAGATTCATTTTGTACCCTCACGTATTGCCATCTTTGGAGGCGCAGCACGCGGGTGTATCGGATTTCCACCAATTCGTGGAAGCCCACTCGTCGCGCCAGTTTGAGGGAGGCGATATTGTCGGCAAGAGCGCCGCCATAAAACTTGCGGATGCCGCGGCGGCGAAGCTCCTCGAAGACCCTGTAACGCAGTTGGGAGGCGAGGCCTTTCTTGCGGAAGGTCTTGACCGTGGCGATCTGCTCGGACCATGCCTCATCTTTCCGGAACGTCCTGGAAAGCTTTGCCAATGGCATGAAGATGTTGCCGAAAGAGACCAGATTAAAGCCGGCCAACTGGCCGCCTTCAAAAGCCGCCAAGCAGATTGCTCCAGAGGCCAGCCGTTGCTTCAAAGTCCCGCTCAACCACTCTGAGTTGTCCTCAATCTGGGCCACCGCATTCTCGTCGTGCTCATCGATGAAACGGAACTCGACGCTTTCTACCTCGGTTGGCGATTCGGTCAGTTCGTTTCGCAAATTGATCTTGTATAAGCGATAGGCCGCGTGTTCGTAGAAGACCTTGAACACGTAGGCAAAGCCCTTGCGCAGCGCGGTCCTCAACCCATAGTCCTGCAAGTTCCTTTCGAACTTGCGCCGCCAGAGTTGCCTATCTGATGTAAGGGTCCCCATGGGAAAACGTCGTGGTCTTGGGTCAGGCCCTTTCCAAATGGCCGACCCAGTTCGGGTGTGGAGCGTACTTCAGGTTGCGCCTCTTTCCGAACTCGACGAGGCCAACGGATTCGGTCCCGTCGGTGATGCGGATCGCATCTCGGGTGCCTCGGAAGAGTGGTAACTCGGTGGGCTGCTCAAGGCCGCGTTTGACGAGCGGGATCTTGTCGACGTCAAACCCCATCAGTGTGGCCCCCACCGCGTCGAATGCTACGGGGTTGTTCCCCGCCATAAGCACGCCGGGCGTGACGGGGTCACATGAGATCGGTCCATCGCCTTCCCCCCCAACAATCCCGTCCATGAGGCAGAAGTAGCGTTTTTGAATTGTGTCGCAGACATTCCCTGCCTTGTCCGAATAGAACAACGTCCGGTTAACGTCGAGGAGTGTTCGCCAAAGGGTGTCGTTGCCGTACCACATGCCCTCGTTGACGCTGTCTTTGAACGGCTTGAGGTAGCGAGAGGACCAAACAGCGCGGTCAATTCCACTGTAGAAAGCCTTGACCGCAATGAAGGGACTCTCTTCGACACGGTCCCGAAGCCAGGTGTGAAACCTCTTTCTGGCCGAAGAATTCGGATACTGGTCACCACCTTCTTTGGGTGAGCCAAGCATGAAGTGGGGGAGGGTGTCCTTCAACGCCGGAAGGCCCATGTGGTTCTTGAGTGCCATGGTCACCGCCGTCCGGCGGTGGGTCTTGAACTTGGGGATGCTGATGACGGCATCACTCTGCAAGACCGAATTAGGGAATAAGTACTCGTGTTTTGCCGGGCCGTGGTGCGCCATCATGTCTTTGTGGCTGGCAATGTTAATCCGCAGAATCTCCGGGTCGATTCCTTCGAAATGGCTATGCTTGCCAAGGTTGACGAACTTGTAGCCGCGGGGATCCTGTTCCACCTTGGCCCGCGCCCGTTGGCCACCGATCCAACTGGGTACGGCACGGTAAATGCGGAGGTCAAAAAGTTCGATGGGAACGGATGTCTGTTTCTGATACCAAGCGACCAGTTGGTCGATCTGGGAGGCCGCCATGGCTTCATCGAAGTGCCCGAAGATCACTTGCGCATCGCCGATGACGATCCTTCCCTTGCCGTTCAATGCGATGTTGATGTAATCCAGCATCGGCCGCATGACCGAAGCATGAATGATGACGGAAAAGATGTTTTTGCCCTGGATATGGAAATGGCGGACCGTGTTCGGCTTCACGAACATCG
>JADGNP010000460.1 GCA_017883425.1 Candidatus Sulfotelmatobacter sp.
AAGGGCCATTCCGCTCCAGCCGACGCCTGCATCAGCTACCAGACACTCTACAAGGCCTTGGCGGAATTTGAGGCGGACTTGCATCAGCACATTCATCTCCAAAACAATATTCTATTTCCGCGCGCGGTCGCGCTGGAAAAGGCTCACTGACGGGAGTGGGTTCTGGTCGCGGCTCCTGTGCTGCTCGGATCGCTCGCGCGTATTCCGATGGGTGCCCCGGATGCTTCATCAGGCTTTGCTTGCTTTGCCTTGGGCGCAGGGGGTCCGCGGTTCACGCGCCACGACCAATTCTCACTGTTCGGCCTGAACCTTACCGCGGCCGTTCTTCGTCCGGCGCCCGCCGCTCAGTTGTCGACTATTCTTTTCTGACGCGCTAACGCATTCTCGATCCTCTCGTCCCGAAAGCCCGGCTCATGCGCCTTCCGGGTCTCGTACAGGTACATCAACATCGAGTCCGGCGCGAGCTCGGCATCGCTTTCGTCCGCCACATCTTTCTCCGCCACATCGTCTTTCTCCACCTCGTCGTACTCGCGGCCTTCGACCTTGGACCAAGCCGTAGCCCCAATCGGACGCCGCGCCACGCTGTCGCGATCAATCACTACCTGCGTCGGCTCCGGCTCAAACGAGGTGTGCTTTAGATTGGCAGACGCGGTCTGCAAGGCATAGAGCATCAGCGCTGCCGTGCGATGATCCACTTCCTGCGTCCTCAGCATCCGTATCACATCGGCCAGTGCCACCTGGATGGAATTCGCGTCCTCAAGCGTGGGCAGCATCACCGCGCCCTCTTTCTGGAGATGCGAGATCGCCTCCATGCCTTTTCGAGTCCACCGCATGTGGTAGTAACAATGTTTCTCATTGCGCAGGGCTGGCGATCCGCACTGCGTTCCGTTGACTTTGAGATGTTGACATCGACGAACACTTAGTGGGTATGAAGGCATTTTGTTGCTCCTGTGAATTCAGTTGCCAGTTCTCAGTTCTCAGTTCTCAGTTCTCGGTTCTCGGTTCTCAGTTGAGGCCGGGTGCCTGGTTCTTCGTTGCTATTTACTTTTCGGTTACTAACCACTTAGTATGGGGTACCCCCCCCTCCCCCGGTCTTTTGGAATCATGGAGTTAGGAGGACAATTCCGCCAGGTCTTTGGGTTTAAAGGAGTTACAGGCAAAGTATTCCGGAATAAGGAGTTACGGGTGTTAAACACGGAAAACGTTCTTCTTTCTTCCTTCATCGCTCCTACTTTGGTTCCGAGATTCACTTCGCCTCCTCCTGAAAGCGCGCGCCAAAACGAAGGGCGTAGCCGGTGGCCACGCCCTGATTGCTTAGCCCGAGTTGTCCGCAAGTTTCGCTAGCGGTTTGGAGGCTTCAAACTTATCTTTGGTCCCATTTTACTTTTGCACAGATCCGCAGGCTGTGCAGTGATGGCCCTCACACATCATTTGTGATGAATTCCAACTTGCTAGTCGGCTGGAGCAGCTATCGCCCCTAATCTTCCCGGCGAAGTTGGGCTTGTGCGGGTGAATGAGGGTTGGGGACGGCCCTCGGACTAATCACGATCAATCTTGTTCTTCATACTCATCCACTCGCTGAGGGAACGGCGCACCCCAGAGTTGCTTTTCCGGCTCCAAGCACTCAGCCCCGACTTGTTTCTCCGAGGAGCCCTCGCAAGCAGTGATCCAAGTCACTCGAAATTGGGCGTGCGTTTGGTGGTATTGAATTACGATCTCGTCGCCAACCTTCATCTCGCCTCGGCAACCACCCAGCTTCACACCATGGTTGCTGACATCGAGAGTATGCGCGAGATGGATATCTTTACTCCCGGCGATCCAGACTCGTACCGGTACGACCGATTTGGCTCTCGTCGATTGCCGCTTGCCTATACGAAATCGAGACATGTTCCGCGCTCACTCCGAGTACCCTACGTATGGTCTGCGCCATTTGGTAACCAATGGTCGGTTACTGTCAGAAAACCGCATCATTGTCGCGGAGCACAGCGAGGGCTGACTGGCGCAAAAGCGTGGGAGGCATTGTGGGCAGCCATGTGCTTCAGAATGTCCGTTGAGCATTGAAGGGGCTTCTCGCAAATCTTGTTCATGATGATCGCGTGCCCGCAATCGTTGCATGTCATGAGGGTGCCGCCTGCGATGCTTCTCGTCGTGATGTACATGGCTTAAGCCTACGCTTTATTGATGGGCGGTGCTGAGGGCATCGGTACAGCACCTAAAGACGGCCACCATTAACCAAAAGGCGAAGTAATACCAGTTCCGCGTCATCCGCGCACGCTTTGGCGAACTCGGGAAGCTTCTTTCTGATGGTAGTAATAAGGCTTGACTCTCGTTGCATGCGTTCGTCACTGGTCATCGTGCTATGAGAACAGCCGATCCTGAATCCGCGTGAGTTCCACAGGTGAACAGCACGCTGCGTCGTCGTTAGCCCCGTGATTGATCCGAGTGCTGACGGGAAAGCACCGCATCAGCCGGGCATCGAAGGGGCTTCAACAGATCGGACGCTGCATTCACATCCCTCATGAGGGGATCGAGCCACAGGTCGTAGCCATCTGGATCGAGGATCACTGGCATCCGGTCATGGACAGGTGAGGTCACAGCGTTCGGTGTCGTGGTAAGAATCGAGCAGGTCTCGACTATGGTGCCGCCCGGGTTCCGTCCGCCTATTCGATGCCTTCCCGATCTCCCAATCCTCGTCAAAGTGGGCATCAAGAGCGCAGTCGTAATGGGCTATGGGGCCACTTAGGATGTGTCCGCTGCCGCAGGCAATCGCATGAGCTTGGCTTGATGCGAGGATTATCGGAGCCTCTTCATGTGGGTCTTTATCGAACGCCATTAGTGCACGGATTCGTAAAATGGATGTACAGCCTTGCACCCTGCATTGCAGCCGTATGTAAACTACGTTATAGGACATGCCTACTCTGCGCGGGTCTGTGTGAGGAAGGATTAGCTGGAGGTCTGGAGCCGAATATCCATGCACATGCCTACACGCAGGACATAAGAAATTTCGTTGCGACCCACCTATGGGCCACAATCCTTGACCTTCAGATGGATCGGGATGCATGGCTGGAGGGAGTGGAATGGGCCGAGAGCAGTTTTTGCAAACAAGAGCGGGAAACTGGTCAAACCTCGCCATGTGGCACGCATTATAAAAGGGCGCCCCTTTTCGAGTAAGCTGCGGTTGCTGTGTGAAGCAGTCAACCAAAGCGCAACGAAAGGAACACCCTGATGAACAGTGTGAGATATATCGGAATGGATGTCCACCGGGACACGATTTCGGTGGCGGTACTGGACGAGAGTGGCCGGCTGATGATGCAGTCGGTGCTCCAGACGCGGGCGGCTGCGATTCTGGATTTTATCCATGGCCTGCGGGGTACGTTGCACGTCACCTGCGAAGAAGGAACCCATTCGGCGTGGCTCTACGATCTGCTGGTGCGGCGGGTGGCGAAGCTGGTGGTGTGCAATCCGCGGAAGAACGCGCTGTTGAAGTCGGGGAGCAAGAGCGACGCGATCGATGCGCGCAAGCTGGCCGAACTGTTGCGCGCGGACATGTTGTCGGCGGTCTATCACGGCGAGACGAGCGCCTTAGAGGTGCAGCACGTGGCGCGGAGTTACACCATGCTGACCGAAGATACGACGCGGGTGATGGGGCGGTTGAAGGCGGTGTTTCGCGGGCAGGCGGTGAGCTGCGCGGGCAAGAAGTTGTACGGGAAGCGGCATCGCGAGGATTATCTGGGGCAGTTAGGGACGGGCGGCCTGCGACGGCGGGCGGAGTGTCTGTATCAGGAACTGGATGCTCTGCAGCAACTGCGCCGGGAGGCGCGGCGCGGGTTACTGGTCGAGTGTCGCAAACATGCGGCGGCGCAGTGGTTGCAGTCGGTACCGTTTCTGGGACCGATTCGCGCCGGGCTGCTGATCGGGCGGGTGCAGACGCCGCACCGCTTCCGCACCAAACGTCAGTTCTGGACGTACTGCGGACTGGCGCTGGAGACGCGCGACAGCGGCGAATACCGCGTGGTCAACGGCCAGGTGGAACGCAAACGCAAGGCGGCGTTGATTCGCGGACTGAACTGGAACCACAACCACGAGATGAAGAACCTGTTCAAAGCCGCCGCCACTACGGCCAGCATGCGCGAGGGAGTGTTGCGCGAGTTTTATCTGGGGCTGCTCGCCAAAGGCATGCGGCCGGAGATGGCGCGCTTGACGCTGGCACGCAAGATCGCCGCCATCACGCTGAAGATCTGGAAGAAAGGAGAAGCGTTCGACGCCGAGCATTTAAAGCTACAAGCAGCTTGAGCGCGCAGAGTCCTCGGAACGCGGAACCATCGTTGCGTGATCCAGCGGTCGCTGAGCGCTCGGGTTCGAGGGTAAGTATCCACGCGGGGTTTAGGCGTAAGAGTCTCACGGGGCACCGTATGCTCCCTCGGACAACCCAACAAAGCAATAGGCCTCGAGTCTCAGATAGAACCATGGTTGGCAATTGCCAGCACGCTGCTTGCAGGCGCAAAGAAACCGCACGGAACAACGCAGAACTCTATGGGGTCGGCACTTTCCGATGGACGTGGTCATTGCGAATCACGCTCCGGCACCGAGTCTTGCCGCTCCATGCGGGGGCTGGATGTCAGGGAACTTCTTCCTCGCCAGCGAAGGGAGAAGTGTTTTCTCTTGAC
>JADGNP010000461.1 GCA_017883425.1 Candidatus Sulfotelmatobacter sp.
CTCGACTACGTTCCGCCATCCGCGATGCGGATGACGGAACTCCGCTCGGAATGACAGACCGTGTAGGGGTGTCACTATATTCTGCAAACCTCAATAGACGACTTCCTGCCACCCTGCCAGAAAATCTGCGATTTGTGATACAAACTCGCGGTGACCGAAACCAACCAGGAAAATACGTCCAGCGAGGGATTGGTTCGCGCCATTGGCCGATGGAGCCTGGCCGCACTCACGGTGAACTGCATTATTGGCAGCGGCGTTTTTGGACTCCCTTCCGTCTTAGCAGGACTACTGGGCCGTGACAGCGTATTGGCGGTCGTCCTCGCGGCCGCCGCGATGGGCGTCGTCATGGCCTGCTTTTCAGAGGTCGCTTCCCGCTTCGCCCAGACTGGAGGCCCCTATCTTTACGCGCGGGAGGCGTTCGGCCGATTCATGGGCATTCAGGTGGCATGGTTGGTCTGGTTCGTCCGGCTCACGGCGTGCGCCGCGAATGCCAATCTGTTCGTCGTTTACCTGGGACAATTCTGGCCGCGCGCCACCCAGACAGTTCCGAGACTCGTGATTCTGACCTTGCTGGTCGGGCTCCTGGCGGTGATCAACTTCCGGGGAGTGCGCACCGGCACGCAGGTCAGCAACTTTTTCACCGCCGCCAAACTAGCGTCGCTTGGCCTGGTCGCCGTGGCCGGCGCGCTCTACTTGATGACCACGCACCGGGTCATTCCGGAATCCATGGCTTCGCCGGGGGCCAATGACTGGGCACGAGCTATGGTGCTCCTCATCTTCGCGTATGGAGGTTTCGAGGCCACCTTGATTTCGGCGGGCGAAGCCAAAGATCCGCGCCGGGACATGCCCTTTGGACTGTTCGCAGCTCTCCTCACCTGCGCCCTCATCTACGGCGTGATTCAGTGGGTAGTGGTAGGCGTGCTCCCCGATCCCGGGCACAGCGATCGACCTCTTGCCGACGTGGCGCAGATTGCAATGGGACATGGCGGGGGCGTGCTCATCGCGCTGGGGGCGCTCTTTTCGATTTACGGATATCTGAGCGGAAACATGCTGGCCACGCCGCGCATTACCTTTGCGCTCGCGGAGCGTGGCGACTTCCCTTCTCCTTTCAGCATCGTCCATCCCCGTTTTCGCACGCCGTACGTTTCCATCTTCGTGTTCGCGCTCCTGGTCTGGCTGCTCGCCTTGTTTGGCAGCTTTGCGGGCAACGCAACCCTCTCCGCGGGATCGCGGTTGTTCTATTACGGGGTAGTATGTGCCGCGCTTCCGGCTCTGCGAAGAAAAGAAAAGACGCCCGCAGTCTTCCGCCTGCCCGGCGGGACTCTGGTTGCGGTCCTGGGAGTGTTAATCTGCGCGGGCCTGCTCACGCGAATTGAATACAACAAGTCTGTTGTTCTGGTTGCTGCTGTCGCGGTCGCGTCTCTGAATTGGCTGCTGGTGCGGAACCGTAAGACCGATTCCACAACGGCAAACGCCGGCGGCTTCGCTCCACCGCTGCCGTAGAGACTTTGCCAGCAACGTCTCAATCTCACCATCGCCCGGAATGCCGCGAGCGCGACGCTCCTGTATCCGTTCTGTCGAATTGTCATCTCGACCGGAGCCCCGTTCTGTCGAATTGTCATCTCGACCGGAGCCTCCCATTCCCTCAAGGAATGGGAGGCGGAGTGGAGAGACCTGCTGTTCCCGGCAAGGTGAATCGATGATGGAAAACTTAACCGCGCGCTGCAGCGCGGAATGCGCGTTTTTCCGCTCTTCAGGCGCTGTGATTCGAAAGCAAAGCTCTTCAGCGCTCGGCTATGATTCCAGCCGCTCCATCTCCAGCAGAGCTTTCTTCCGCTCGATTCCCCAGCGGTAGCCCCCCATGCTGCCGTCTTCGCGGACCACGCGATGGCACGGGATCGCCACCGCAACGGGGTTGGTAGCGCAAGCGCGGGCCACGGCGCGGGTAGCACGCGGCTGGCCGATCCCCTTGGCGACCTGGCTGTAGGAACGCGTCGCCCCGTATGGAATCGATTGCAAGTACGCCCACACGCGACGCTGAAAGGCCGTCGCTCGAATGTCGAGCGGCAACGACGAGTCCAGATCCTTGCCGCGCATGTGCCGGAGCAACGCACCCACCCAGGACTGCAGCCCGCCGTCGTCGACCTTGCGTGCGGCGAACGGGAATTCGCGCTTCAGGCCCTCCATCAGTTCTCCGTCCGAGCGGGCAAACTGGATGGCGCATATGCCGCGTTCGGTCGTGGCGATGAGCATGCGTCCCAGCGGCGAGTCGGCACAGGTATAGCGAATCGCGGCGGCAATCGCGCCCCGGCGGTACTTATCCGGCGTCATGCCCAGCTGCGACGCGGTCTTTTCGTAGAGCCGGCTGCTGGAGCCGTATCCGGCGTCGTACATAGCGCGCGTGACCGAGTCCCCCGCCTGCAGATTTCGCTTCAGCAGACGCAGCCGGCAGGAGTCCGCGTACTCGCGCGGCGTGATGCCGAGAACCGCTTTGAAGCGGCGCTGCAGATGAAACGGGCTCTGCTGAAATTCTTTGCCCAGGCGCTCCAGGGTCAGCGGCTCGTCGAGATGCTGCTCGATGAAGCGGCAAATCGCTTTCACCCCATCGGACGCGGAGTTCCCGCTGAACGATTTCGGCCGGCACCGCAGACAGGCCCGATATCCAGCCTGCTCGGCCAGTTCGGGCTTGCCGAAGAACTGCACGTTCTCCTGGCGCGGTCGGCGCGCCGCGCACGACGGCCGGCAATACACGCCCGTGCTCGAGACGGCGAAGACGAATTCTCCATCGCGGGCGGCATCGCGGGTGACCACGGCATTCCAGCGCGGGTCGTCGGCTGCCTCCGCCGACTGGGTTGCCGGTTTGGGTTGACGGGCGGGCATTGGCTTCAGGCTTTCCGCTGTGAGTATGGCATTGGTAGTCATGGTAAGGAAAGCGTACGGCCAGGGCCCCGAAGCGGACTATCCGAATCTTGCGGCCAAAGCGAAATTGTTGTTGTGCGCCCAAAGCGTAATCGTCTTCGCCTGGCAGTCCAGTTTGGTAAAAAACTCACGATTCGTATCAGGGCATCGCTTCAGCGATGCCGTAAATGCCCCACAATCAACTTTGGCTTCAGCCGCTTGCGGGAACGCTATCGGCAAGGCCAATGAGTTTTGCATCATAATTTGCGCCCAACCCTCGGAACGATTACAGTTCCCCTGAGCTTTTCTCACTCTCACACTCGAGGACTAACTGTCATGAAGATCATTCGTGCGGCCATTCTAGGCGCGCTCACCTTGGTCATGCTGGCATCGGCCGTAGCGCAACCGGCATCGAAGCACGTGCTCAGCAGCGACGAACTGAAGAAGGCGGTCCCAACGGAATATTTCTTCCGCGGCCAGAAAGCACCCGTGCAGCTTCGCAACGCCGTCGGTTTCCAGCTCGCCGACGGCAGGATGATGTTAGCCGCGCTGGTCGACACCTCGGGCTATTCCACGGCGATCCAGCAGAAATACCAGGGCATGCTCATCACCGAAACCCAGCTCAACATCGGCGGATCCGAGTTGAAGCCGGGAGAATATGGCTTCGGATTCACCGCTGACGGCAAGTTTGTCGTAATGGACGTGGCCAACAATGACGTGCTCAGCGCAGCCTCGCAGACCGACCAGACACTTATACATGCCGTCCCCCTGAAGCTGGTCGAGGATGGCGCGGGCTACAAGCTTTACGCCGGAAAGAAGTGGGTAGGAATCAAGTCAGAGTAGCTGCAGAATCAGGTCTTGGGTCGTAGGTCTTTGGCCGCGGGTTCTGGTTCATTCGGGTCCGGGTATTTGAGCTCCGTCTACCGCCGAAGACCCACGACCTAAGACCTAAGACCTGGATTCTCTAGTGCGGCAGTGGCTGGAACGGCCCCAACACCGTGGTCATTCCCGCGCGCTTGCGCAGTTCGGTCAGCAGGGCGCTGGCCGCATTCTGATAAGTCTTGCTGGGATCGGAAGGATCGGCCCATACCGCGTCGTAAATGATCTGGGCCGCTTCTTTCAGCTCCAGATGCAGTGCCGCTTCGAAAACATCCAGCCGCTCCTGCACGCGCTCGTAGCAGGAATTGCAGATTTCCGCGCTGGCCGGCTCCCCGGAATGGTGCTCCACAAACTTGCAGACAGCTTCCGGAGCGTTCACCACTTCGGCGTGCGCTTCCAACAGCTGCGACTTGAATTGACGGAGAAATTCCTCGCGCTCCTGCTCGACGACGGCCGTATCGGGAACAGTGTCGGCGTCAGTCTGCGCCACTCTCGGCGGTATTTTCGGCACGACCGGCGAAACCCGCTCGTTGTGCTTGCAGGTTGGGCAGACATCGAGATCGGCAGGATAGTACAGGTGGCATTTCGAGCACGGTAAACCGTATCCCGAGGGCCTGCGAGGGGCATCCGCCGGGGAACCTGACGCCGATGAACTATCCATGCGGCGGGCGCTCGTCTCCTTCCCCAAAGCCGCTTGCACGACGGCATTGACGGTCGCCTGTTGGGTTCGGGTTGCGTTCGTCGCCATCGGAAGTCTCCCCTGTCGATATGTTCCTGCCGCCCGATTGGGGTTCGAGCTCGACTCTA
This sequence comes from Candidatus Sulfotelmatobacter sp., assembly GCA_017883425.1. GTDB lineage: Bacteria > Acidobacteriota > Terriglobia > Terriglobales > Acidobacteriaceae > Sulfotelmatobacter. The sequence goes on from JADGNP010000461.1 coordinate 4,585, forward strand.
GTGTAAGTACCGCCTGCAGCTTCGCCTAAGCACCGTAGTACATCGGCTGGTATTGGCCAACCGGTCAACC
>JADGNP010000069.1 GCA_017883425.1 Candidatus Sulfotelmatobacter sp.
GAGGCCTCCGCTCGTGACGGTTACCGCAGTCGTGGACGCGTCCTGGTAGCACGCACCCCAACCAGCAGACAGAGGAGTTACGGTGAGGGGCGAGGTGTTGTAGTAGCCTGTGGCGACGAACTGCACCTGGCCCTGGCTAAAATCCTGTGCGTCAGCGGTTACGGGGTTTAGCGTGATGGATTGGAGTTGATGGGTTGAACTCGCGCCAGAGCCACAGGATAACGCGATGGCTCCCGCCACCCCTAAAGCGAGACAAGAGAGCGTGAGCCGAAGCTTTTCCATAACGGCCCCTCCGATCATGGCAACCCGCAAGCAACCGGCGAGTTGTGCTGGGAGTCATTGGACTGTTGCTGGCTCACGTGGACAATGTCGGTTGGGCTGCCACTGGTCCAGCCACCAGACCTCTCAAAACAATTGGTCTGACACTTCCGCCCCACTTATTGCTGGAAAAACCGCATTTCCCCGCGCTAGAATCTCCCCGCATGCCAGAGTCTCGCAACGTCGTGGTCTATTCTCGCAAGGGATGCCACCTGTGTGAAGTGGTCAAAGAGAGCCTCTCCAAGCTTTCGCGCCGGGGCGGCTTCACGTGGCGAGAGGTCGACGTTGACATGGACTCTGAACTCCGCCGCCAGTTCAACGACGAAGTCCCCGTCGTCTTCATTGATGGCCGCAAGGCCTTCAAGTACCGCATGGACGAGCAGGAGTTTCTGCGGAAACTCGCCAGCTAAAGCTTTCGTTCCAACCCGCGTCTTTCCATTACAATCTCTCCCGGCATGTTGCGCACCCAACTCTACGCTGACGCCCACCACCTCTTTCTGCACGATCTGGTGCTCGACGCCTGCCGCCGCAATGCGCCGAAGACCGCACTGGTTGACACTTCCTGCGGACGCCGCCTGACGTTCGCCGAATATGGTGACACCGTCGAGTCCGTAGCTCGCTCCCTGATCGCCACGGGCGTCAAGCCCGGCGACGTTGTCGCCATCTTCCTCGCGAACTCCTGGGAGTTCTGTGCTGCGTTCCATGCCACGCAGCTTGCCGGAGCCATTCCCACTCTCCTCAATCCAACCTACCGCGAGCGTGAAGTTCGCTATCAACTGGAAAACTCGGGCGCCGTTCTCTTGATCACGGATGGCGGAAACATCGAAGGCATCAACCTGGGAGGATTGCCCAACCTCCGCCGTGTCTACACCACGCGCCAGCATGCGGCGGGCGCCGAGCCTTTCGCCAAGCTGCTCAACCCAGTGACAGCGGTCTATCCCAAGCCGGATCAGTCTTCCGAACAAACCCTCGCCGCGCTTCCCTACTCCAGCGGCACCACCGGGCTGCCCAAGGGAGTGATGCTCTCGCACTACAATCTGGTCGCCAACGTGTATCAACTGCTCGGTCCGAATGCCACGGCGCTCAACTCGGCGGACCACATTCTCTGCTGTCTTCCGCTCTACCACATTTATGGACTGAATGTGATTCTCAATCCCGCGCTGATTCTGGGCGCGACGCTGGTACTGGTGCCGCGCTTCAACCTGCAAGCGATGACGAAGCTCCTGATCGACGAAGCCGTGACCATGATGCCCCTCGTGCCGCCCGCGATCAATGCGCTTTGCCAGGCGGCTGAGGCGGGACAATTCCCGCGCGACCATAAAGTCCTCTGGGTCAAATCCGGAGCCGCGCCACTCGCTCCCGAGCTCGCACGCCGCTTCACCGCGCTCACCAACATTCTCGTCTGCCAGGGATACGGCATGACGGAAGCGTCACCCGTCACGCACGTCGGCTTCCTCGAACCTGCGCTCTACCGCCCAGACTCCATCGGCCATCCCCTCGCCGAAACCGACTGCCGCGTTCTGTTGCAGCCCGATATTGATCCCGCCGATACTCCCGACGACCTCACGGAAGCGCCTTGCGGCGTGCCCGGAGAACTCGTCATGCGCGGCCCGCAATTCATGCTCGGCTACTGGAAGGAACCGCAAGCCACCGCCGCCGTCCTGCGCGACGGTTGGTACTGGTCGGGCGATATCGTCACCCGCGACGGCGAAGGCTTCTACCGGGTCGTAGACCGGCGCAAAGAAATGATCAAGTACAAGGGCTTCGCCATAGCCCCCGCCGAAGTCGAAGCCGTCCTGCTGGAACACCCCGCGGTGAAAGAGTGCGGAGTCATCGGGCGTCCCGACGACGCAGCCGGAGAGATTCCCGTCGCCTTCGTCGCGCTGCGCGATGGGTTTGTCGAGAACCACAAACTTGGAGAAGAGCTCTGCGCCTTCGTCGCCGATCGCCTTACCCATTACAAACAACCGCGCCAGGTCCACTTCGTCGACTCCGTTCCCAAGACCGCCTCCGGCAAAATTCTGCGCCGCGAATTGAGAAAGTCAATCGGCTGATCTCAGCCCCAAAACGCGGGTGCCCCACCCTTCTCGCGTTCTTTGCGAGAGGGTGGGGATTTTGATTTGCGGAGTTTCAAATCATCAGGTAAGAAATTGCGGGTACATCCTGTCGCGTTCCGTGAGTGATCTCTACTTCTGCTCTCCACCCTGCCCCGGCAGCTTGCGCGTGACGAAGAAACTCCAGATCACTTCATTGGCATTCAGATCCTGGGTCGTCTTGCCAATCGTTTTCTCTGCCTCGTACTGCTCCCCGCCGGGCCACGTGTTCCCTGCGCCATTCACGCTGTAGAGGACGACCTGCGCGTTCTGTTGGCACCCGTTGTAGGTGTCGACCTTGGTTTCCATGCCGCCTTTCGCGCGCGCCGCTAATTTGCTCCGTTCCGGCTTCTCGGCGCAGCGATCAATCTTCGCCCACGCCTTGGCGCTATCTTCCACAGAAATGGTCGCCAGATTCCGGTTGTGCTCGGTGCCGCCGCCATGAGGAACCACCGGGTCAGAGGTACCGTTGATCATCACCAGCGGCACCGGACGCGAAGGCAGACAAATCATCGTCTTCGGCATCGCCGCACCCACCGCGGCAATCGCCGCAATTCGGTCACCCAACGCGCACCCCAGACGCAGGCTCATAAAGCCGCCTTCGGAGAGGCCCGCCGCGTAGATTCGGGACGCGTCCACCGAAAACCTGGTCGGGAGCTGGTCCAGCATCTGGTTGAAGAAGCCAATGTCATCAGCGGGAGCCGGTCTTCTCTGTTCGCCGGGCTCCCGGCCCTGTGGTCGCTGCCCTCCGCCCCCTGGGTACCCCCCTCCTGGATAACCGCCGCCTGGGTAGCCTCGGCCATAAGGGCCACGTCTCCTGGGCCCCATCATCGGTCGCCGCTCTGGCGGTCGAACCCCCACATTCCACCGCCCGTGCATGGCGATGGGATAGACCGCAATAATGCCGTCTTTGTCCGCCAGTTCATCGAACCGCGTGAGCCGCTGCATGTCTTCGGCGCCCTGATTCATACCATGCAGCAGGATGACCACCGGATAGTGCTGTTGCGCATCGTAGCCTTTCGGCAACCGGACGGTGAAGTTGCGTTCTACATCGTCGACGATGACCTTCTCCTTCGTTTCTTGCGCCCAGAGCGACTGAGCGACAACTAGCATAGCGAGGCAGCCAGCCGCCGCCATCGAACCCATCCTGTACGAGTTTCCAAATTTCATTTTGTCTCCAGAAGGGCGACCCGGAAGATGCCAAGCAGCCAGCTTCACTTGCTTGGAAGCGTCCACTCTTGCGGGAGTTGGCCCGCAGGGGGAACTTTCCGGCCCCGCCCTCCGTATCTATTGTTGAAAGCGATTTCAGCTCCGGCACGCGCGCCAAGCGCCATAGGAAGGAGAACCACCATGGACGGAATCACCGGTCTTGCAGCGGTAATCATGATTTTCGGAATGCCCACGGCCGTATTAGGAATGTACACCTTTTATCGCGTACGCAAACTCCGCACGGAAGAGCGACTGGCAGCCATGCAGCGGGGAGTGAGCGTTCCCATGGAGCCCGATCTTTCCGAGGTAGCCAAGTCCCGGCGCGCAGGAATTTTGTGCATTGCCGGCGCAGTCGGCTACATGCTGACCTTTACCATCATCGCCAGGGTCGAGCCCGACGCCATGATGGCCGCCGCCTTCGGCGCGATCCCCTTCACGCTGGGCCTGGGCTACTTGCTGGACTCCACCCTGATCCGCCGCGACGCCCGCGCGTCGTGACCTTCGTGGACTGGCGCGAACTGGAGTGAAGTGGGTGCCCCACCCTTCTTTCGCGTCCTTTGCGAAAGAGGGTGGGGATTTTGATCTATTCCCCAGTTAGAAATTTATACTGGGCCTCCGTCAGGGGCACGACGCTCAGTCTTCCCTGCCGCGCCAGCGGAGATTCGGCGAACAATTTATTTGCCTTCGCCTCCGCGAGCGTCACCGGTTTCGGAGTGGCCTTACCGACCTTGATCTTCACTTGCGGGTTCTTCGCGTCCGACGCATCCACGGACACCACGGTCGCAGTCCCGACCGCGGTCTTTTCATCGCCGGTGTGGTAAATGACCAGCCGTTCGCCCGGTTTCATCCCGCGCAGATTCTTCAACGCCACGGGATTCGAGACGCCGTCCCATGTGGTCGTCTTCTCCCGCTGCAAATCCGCAAACGAATACGTGGACGGTTCCGTCTTCAGTAAGTAATCCATGCATGTCCTCAATCGTTAGAAATCGTCTTGCCTAGAACTTGAACTTGGTCGCGTACGCCAGTTCCTCGCCGCAGTGGAACTTTCCGATGTCCACGAGATGCTGATAATACCGCCGCGCCATCGCACTTTCATTTCTCAATTCGGCATACCACATGGCGTCAAAATACGCCGAGCAGCGCGCGCCTTGCGACTTGCTCGAATTCACCGCCGAATCGAACCCCGCTTCGTCGATTGCCCCGGAGATGAATTGAATGACGGCCTTGGTGGACGCGGAGTCGTCGTCCAGTCGGCTGATCGCATCCTGCAGGATGTTCTCGTCTTTGTGGCCCCGGCTCAGTTGAAACAAGAAATCTTCTACCTCGATCCCAGCCCGTTGGCACACGTTCCGATTGTTCTCCGCTGTTTCGAGGTGATCGAGCAGTCCTTCCGCCTTCTTGGTCCATTCCAGTTCATCGTCTCCAGGACGCCGGACGCCCGTGAAATAGTTAATCTCCGCAATGGTCACCGCCGAGAAGGCGCCCGCGCAGTGAAACCTCAGTCCTGAGTCGTACACACTGGTATGCAGCTTGAGCGCCTCCTGCACATCCACTTTCTCTCCGCCCGCGCCTGTAATCCGCGCACTCGCCAGGTTGTTCAAGCACCCGGCGTGTGCGTTCGACGCGCACTTTTCCCAGTACGAGTATGCCCCCGGCTCATCGTGCAACTGATTGCGCGCAACAATGCCCGCCCAGTACTCCGCACTGGGAATGCTGATCTCCGGCACATATGTCAGGACTCTGCCGGCGCCGATGATTTTGTCGAGGTCCGCCCGTGCTGTCTGCGCGCCAGACACATCGATCGCCTCGCCTTCATGCTCATGCGCCATGTTGATCATGGCGAGGGCCAAAGCCCGGTAATAGTGCGCGACCATCGCATCCGAGGCGTCAATCTTCCGCGCGCTCAGAGTCGCACTCAGCAGGCGCACATCCTGCTTGAGATTCGGTATCTCATCTCTCCCGCGCACGGCCTTCCGTTGGATGCGCTGCACGCTCTGTACTGCGGTCGGCAAGTCCACTGCAGGGATGGGAGTGTCATTGCCGGGGTAGGAACGATCAGATCCATTTTGCGCAGGCCCAAGACCTACCCGGTTCTTCAGACTGGCTACGGCGGGACGCTTCTCCGAACGCGTTGACCCCAGCACCAACCCAATTACGACAAGCACGACAAAACCGAGCGGGAGCAGGCAGGCCAGCGCCACGGGGACCTGCACCGGCAAACGCGAAGAGGAAGCCGCATTCTGCGTTGGCTGTGCCGGCTCAGGCCCCAGCGCTTCCTTCACTTGTCGGCGCGCAATGCGGTAGGCGTCTTCGGCCACGAGCAACTGCACCACGAGGAGCGCCAGAGAGATCGATATGCCCCAAAACCCCGTCGCCGGAAAGATCAGCCGCGCCACCTGCATCCCGACGAAGATCGTGATCCCCTTGGTTCGCTCCCCCAGGTAGAAATATCCAAAGCCCGCGGTCAGCAGATTCAGCGTGACGGCCACGCGCGGATTCTGCACGTCGACCTGATCGTCCTGTCCGTTATTGATCTCGATCGCGGTGAAATAGGCGTCGAGAAAGGAGAAGATCCACAGCACCAACATCCCCACCAGGGCCTGCCCAACCAGTGCTGTCGATAGGTGTGCGAAGCAGAGCACCAACCCCAGCAGCCAGAAGCCGAGCGTCATTCCCCCGCGGGCGGTTTTGCCGCAATAGAACTGCCCGAGGCCGGGGACGAGCAGCGACAGACCAAATGCCAGCCCGGCGCTCTTGTGCCGCGGTTCGGGGGCGAGGGCCCCGATCGGCAGGTTATCGTTCAACCCGAGGGACACCAAATCCTCACTCTCGGCGCAAACGCGCCCTACGAGCCGCCAGCCACACGTTCCGCATCTTCCCTACTTATTAGTCTTCTCCGGTGGCGCTGCCTGGGTCTCGTCGTCCTCAATCATTTCTTTGGCGACTTTCCGGTCTGGTTCGATCGGCTTCTGCAGTTTATACTCGGCGCTGCCCTGCTCCGGCATCAGCATGGTCAGCTTCCCGTGGCCCTTCCAGAATCCGATTTCCTCATCGACGCGGACGTAATAATCCTGACCCGGCTTGGCGTCCACGGAAATCGCCGACGACTTGTCGTCTGAAGCAATCGCGTGTGGTCCGGCTGTAAGCTTGATGGTGACGCGACGACCGTTGCCCACCCGCGCGACCTGTTTGCCATCCACAGCAACAGTAGGCGCGAGCGCCGATCCAGCATACCGGCGCTGCCGGTACACGTGCAGCCGGGCGAACTGCGGTGCGGCGGTGTCCGTTTGTGCCGATGGCGCGGCGGCCTGGTCTGGCTGAGCCGGAGTTTGTGGTTGTGCCGTAGGTACAGGCGACTGCGGCGAAGCATCTGAAGGATTAGAACTTTGGTCCTGCGCGGCTACCACTGCCGCCGACAGAACCAGTGCACAACCCAGGAGACCTGCTTTCCTCATATGTTCCCTCCCGGGCCGAGTCTAGAATTTTCGCTCGAATTCGACCGTGCGCGCGGTCACACCCTCTTCTAGTTCGGCTTCTTGTTCGTATCGGGTGGGGGTGGGTCTTGCTTCGGCGGCGCGCCCGCGTCCTTGGGGTGATCGTCATACACCGAATACTGGCCCTGCGGCCGCTTCAGCTTGATCGTGATGTCCATCTTTGCCTTGTCGACGTCGTAATCTTCCCCGAAGGTCTGAAATCCCGTCGCCAACACCTGCACACGCAACTTGCCATACGGGATACCGTCAAAGTTCGCCTTCCCTTCCGGGTCGGTCTTTAACTCCATGCCTCCGCGGCCCTGCTTGCCCTTCTCATTCACCGCATGCATGATCACTGCCGCATTGCGCACCGGCTTCCCGTTCTCATCCCTGATGACGAGGAAATACAGAAACGACGTCGGTTCCTCGTCCTTATCTTTTTGCCCGACTGCGGTTCCCGCCGTCGCGAGCATCGCCAGCACTACCCCGGTAACGAAGATCTTTTTCATGCGAGCCATTTTATGCAGCCGCGCGCTCCCTGTCATCCTTGTTCCTATCCGGTCACCTGACCCCGCGCGGATCTAGCGAACCAAATCCACTGCGCAAGGGCTTGCCCTCTTCTCTGCTCTTCGCTCTTTTACAATGCTGAGGTGAAGACTTGGGACGTAATCATCATCGGCGGCGGCATCATCGGCCTCTCGCTTGCCATCGCACTGCGCAAACGTGGGGCTACCGTCTTGGTAGTCGAGCGCGGAGAGCCTGGCCGCGAAGCCTCCTACGCCGCCGGCGGCATGCTCGTGGACTGCCCCCTCGAAACTCCCCCGGCTCTGCAACTGCTGGCGACGGCGAGCGCCCGCATGTATCCCGAGTTCGCCTATGAATTGGAAATTGAATCGGGCACGAGGGTCGACTTACGGGACTGTGGCACAATTCTTTTTCCATCGGGGGAGCACGCCGAGCGAGACGCCGCATTCGCTGCAAATCACCCGCTCCCCGGCCTTCTGAAAGAACTCGATCCGGCGCTTGCAGACCCTCATTCTCCCGCCCTGTACTTGAAAGAGCGAAGTGTCGATCCGCGGGCGATCACCGCCGCTGCGTGGAAGACCGCGAAGCAACGCAGCGTTGATTTCTCCTCCGGCGATGAAGTCACCGCTGTGACCGTTGCCGATGGTCGCGCCACCGGCGTTAAAACTACTAAGACAGCATTTCACGGCGCCAAGGTCGTCAACTGTGCCGGAGCGTGGTCCGGCCAGATCGCGCCCCACGCCTTCCCCACTCGCCCGGTCAAAGGACAAATGCTTTGCTTGGCGATGCCTTCGCGCGCACTGCTGAAACATGTGGTCCGTTCCCCCGAGGCCTATCTCATCCCGCGCAGCGACGGACGCTTGCTCGTCGGCGCTACCGTCGAAGAAGCCGGATTCGATAAGCGCACAGACATCGCCACAATCCAGCGTCTGCATCGCGCCGCGCTCGCCCTGATCCCGGAACTACGCCACGCCAAAATCCTGGAAGACTGGGCCGGACTGCGCCCCGGAACTCCCGATGCGCTCCCCATCCTCGGCGAGACATCGACTCCCGGCTACTACGTCGCCACCGGCCATTTCCGCGACGGCATCCTGCTAGCTCCTATCACCGCCGAAGTAATGACCGCCGTAATCGAAGGCCGCAATCCAGAATTTGACCTGACCGCATTCTCGCCCTCAAGGTTCTAATCAGATGCGGGTGCCCCATTTCTCGCGTCCTTTGCGAGAAGTGGGGCTTTTGTCCTGAAGTTCCACGGAACTTCTGTTGAGTGTTATGCGTTCCTCCACTACGCTGGTCACGATCGTTTCATCGCAGCGGAGGATTCTTGCATCTCGCGATCGACAATGTCAGCAAGCGCTACGGCGGCGGAAACTGGGCGCTGCGCAACTTCACGCTGCAATTAGGCCCGGGAGTGCTCGGACTGCTCGGCCCCAACGGCGCCGGCAAGACCACGCTCATGAGCATCCTCGCCACCATCACGCGCGCGACGGAAGGCCGCGTGGTATGGAACGGCACGGATCTGGCCACGTCTCCCGATGCTCTGCGCTCGACTCTCGGCTACCTCCCGCAGGATTTCGGCGTCTATCCCAACCTGAACGCGGTCGAGTTTCTCGAATACCTTGCCGCCGTCAAAGGTCTCGACGCCGCAGCGTCCCGGAAGCGCATCGACGAACTTCTGAACGTCGTGAACCTCACCGACGTCCGCAAACGCCCACTGGGCGGCTATTCCGGCGGGATGAAGCAGCGTGTCGGCATCGCGCAGGCGCTGTTGAACGATCCCCAGTTGCTGATTGTGGACGAACCGACGGCCGGCCTCGATCCCGAGGAGCGCGTGCGCTTCCGCAATCTGCTGTCGGAACTCTCCGGCGAACGCATCGTCATTCTTTCCACTCACATCGTCTCCGACGTGGAAGCCACCGCCACCGACATCGCGTTGATCTCGCAAGGCACACTGGTGGCGCACGCGTCGCCAGAGGTGTTGCTGCAGCGCGTGGAAGGCCGGGTGTGGGAGTGGGTGCTGCCCAGCGCCGAACTAAACGCCGCGCGCCAACGTTATTTGATCAGCAACACCGCGCGCCGCAGTGATGGCGTCCACGCCCGGGTTCTCGGCGACACGCCACCCAACGGCGCTCAGCCCGTCACGCCCAACCTCGAAGACGCCTACCTCTATTGCCTCTCGCAGCACCGTGCCGGAGTTGCCGCATGAACTCTGCCCGCGTGCTCTACCACATGGTCCGCGCCGATTTCCTGGAGCGAGTCCGCCGCTACAGCTTTCTAGTCACGCTGGCCGCGGCATTGTTCCTTGCTTACGCCGTCGCCACCGAGAAGGTTTGGATCGTCGTTGGCGATGGCTACCGCGGCGTATACAACTCCGCGTGGATCGGCATGCTCATGACGGTGTGCTGTTCCACCTTTCTGTCGCTGGTCGGTTTCTACATCGTGAAGAACTCCGTGCAGCGCGATGCCGACACGCGCGTCGGCCAAATACTCGCCGCCACTCCCATGCGCAAGGACTTCTACACGTTCGCCAAGACGCTCAGCAATTTCGCGGTCCTCGCGTGCATGGTCGTGGTCCTCATGCTGGCCGCCCTCGTCATGCAATTGTTCCGTGCTGAGGCCCACTCCTTCTCCCTTTGGAAACTCTGGTCTCCCTTCATCTTTCTTGCCCTGCCAACCATGCTTCTGGCAGCCGCCGTGGCCCTGCTCTTCGAAACTCTCCCCGTGCTTCGTGGAGGCGTGGGCAACGTCGTGTATTTCTTCTTGTGGACAGCGGCGCTCGCCCTGGGTGCAACGGGTCTCGATGACCCGAGCGGTCTGCAACTCCTCTATCGCAGTGCGCGCAGCACCCTGCACGCTCTGGATCCCAGCAGCCCTGAGAATTTCCATTTCAGCCTGACGATTGGCGGCGAACGCGCGGTCCGAACCTTCCCCTGGAATGGAATCGAGTGGACCGGCAAAGTGCTGCTGGTGCGTCTGCTCTGGATCGGCGTCGCCGCCGGCATCGCGCTGCTGGCAGCTCTTTTCTTTCATCGCTTCGATCCCGCACGATCCTGGCGCAAGCAGCGGACACAAGCAGCGACCCATGCCATCGAATCTGTCGCAGAAGACCGCGCTCTCTCCGTTCCCGCGGCAGTCTCAATCACCGCCGCCCATCTCACACCGCTGGTCCGCGCTGCAGCGAATTCGCGTTTTCCGCAGTTGGTGATGTCCGAACTCCGCCTGATGCTTAAAGGCCAGCGCTGGTGGTGGTACGCCGGCGCTGCGGGATTGCTTGTCGGCCAACTCGTCTTCCCTGAGCGCGACGTGCGCAGCGGATTCCTTCTCGCCGCCTGGATCTGGCCCATCCTGCTCTGGTCGCAGATGGGCTGTCGTGAAGCGCGTCATGCCACCGGCGCCTTGCTCTTCTCCTCCGAGCGCAGCCTCTCCCGCCAGCTTCCGGCCCTTTGGACCGCGGGCGTACTCGTCGCTTTGTTGACCGGAAGCGGAGCCGGCACTCGCCTGTTGCTCGGCGCCGGCTGGCACAGCTTCGCAGCTTGGTTTGCCGGAGCCCTGTTCATCCCTAGCTTCGCCCTCGCACTCGGCATCTGGAGCGGAAGCAGCAAGGCTTTCGAAGCCATCTACACCGTTTGGTGGTACCTCGGTCCCGGTCACCAAATGCCCGGCCTCGACTTCATGGGCACAACTCCCGCCTCGAGTTCGCCTGCGATTTATGCGCTGGCTGCAGGGGCGTTGGTGGCCGCGGCTTACTGGCGGCGCCGCCAGAGCCTTGGCTATGCCTGACGGATTTCCTCTGTGAACCTGCGTGTCCTCTGTGGTCAACGATCTTTCACCGCGGGCACGCCCGACCTCTTCGCGCTATACTGATTGGTTTCCGCGGCACCCTGACTCCGCAATCTTGAGTTGTCCGCCGAGATCACAAGAAAGGACGCACCCATGGCTTCCTCTGCAGTCGATTTTGCCCGCAGCAATCAGCAGCGTTTCCTGAACGAACTGAAAGATCTTCTCCGCATCCCCAGCGTCAGCACCCTCGAAGAGCACAAACCCGACATTCAAAAAGCCGCCAACTTCGTAGCCAACGAACTACGCCGCATCGGCATGGAGAACGTCGAAGTCATCCCCACCAAGGGACATCCCCTCATCTACGCCGACTGGCTGCACGCCGCCGGCAAGCCGACTGCCCTCTGCTACGCCCACTACGACGTCCAACCCGCCGAGCCGCTCGACGAGTGGCACACTCCGCCATTCGAGCCCACGGAGCGCAATAACAACATCTACGCTCGCGGCGCGGTCGACGACAAAGGCCAGCTCTGGATGGAAGTCAAAGCCCTTGAGTCCCTCATGCAGGCCGGGGGCGGCAAGCTTCCGATCAATGTGAAGGTGATTTTCGAAGGCGAAGAAGAGGTCGGCGGCGAATCCATCGACGAATACATCGTCAAGCAGAAAGCCAAGCTGAAAGCTGACTTCGCGCTCGTCTGCGACACCGAACTCTTCGCGCCCAATCTTCCCACGTTGTGCGTTGGCCTGCGCGGTCTGGTCTACACTGAAATAGAAGCGAAGGGCGCCAAGACTGACTTGCACTCCGGCGTGTACGGAGGCGCCGCCCCGAATCCTTTCTTCGCCCTGATCGAGATCATCAGCAAGCTGAAAGACTCCAAGGGCAAGGTCCTGATTCCTGGCTTCTACAAGGGCGTCAAGGCTCCGACCAAGGACGAACTCAAAGCCTGGAAGCGCCTGCCCTTCAACGAAGAGCACTACCGCAAGACCGAAGTGGGCTCGAAAGTCCTGACCGGAGAGCCCGGATATTCCGTGCTCTACCGCACCTGGGCACGGCCTACGCTGGAAGTCCACGGCATGCCCGGAGGCTTCATCGCGGCGGGAGCCAAGACCGTGATTCCCGCCAAGGCGGCGGCAAAAGTCTCTATGCGCCTCGTGCCCAATCAGGATGCCGACGATGTCTTCAAGAAGTATTCAGCCTACGTGAAGAAGCTGACGCCCAAAGGCATCGAAACAAAAATCACAATCCATAGCAAAGGCCCAGCCGCCGTCGTCGGCACCGACAACCCTTACATTAAAGCCGCCACCGAGGCCCTGCACGACACCTTCAAGAAAGAGACAGTCTTCATCCGCAGCGGCGGCTCGATTCCCATCGTCACTGGCTTCCAGGACGTGCTGAAGATTCCAAGCGTGATGATGGGCTTCGGCCTCCCCGACGACAACCTGCACGCTCCCAACGAGAAGTTCCACATCCCGAACTTTCACCATGGGATTGAAACCATCTGCCGCTTCTTCGAGAAACTCGGTGGCTAGATCGAGCGCCGAAGTCATGACATCCTGAGGGTTGCGGAGGCATTCGCAAAGCGAATGCCTCCGCTCAGTCATAGGTCCCTACGGTCGCTCCCTAACCGCATTCGGAATTCCCAGAAGGGGAGACAGCGGCTGCGCGTTCGGGGTACCCCCCTCCCCCCCGGTCTACTGGAATCAGTGGGTTAGCGGGAAACTGAGAAATAATCTAGAGGGGACAATGACTTACGGGTAAAATCTTCTTTTCAAAGAACTTAGAAGCTGCGCGTTCAGGAACGAGTTCCAAAATGGGACGATGCCCGGTTAGTGCACCGTCACGGCCTCGACGATGATCGCCCTAGTGGGATATCGAAGGCAAGGTCAGACGTCACACGTGCATGTGGAAAACACGGAAATTCCTTGAGCGCAACGAGTGGGTTTTGAGTATAACCGCCTGTTAACGTCAACAATCGTGGAACTGCTTTGAGAGTCAGTGTAGACTCCTGGCCATGCGGCACAATGGCGCTCGTACCTAGCTGCCCAGCAAGAGAGGTGCCTCTATTGCGAGCCAAGGAGCCACATGTCTGGGATTCACTCCTGGTCCTGCATATTGCGGACGACTTGCGTGATCCGTTCGTTCAAATAGCGCGGCTCTTCCGGGAGATCGGGGTTCTGGCGCTTCAGCATTGCCCGTGCGGCGACGTACTCGGCCAGCGCCTCCTTCCATTTCTGTTGGCCGAACTTCGCATCCCCCAAAGAAATGCGCCCGAAGAAGGGATCTTTGACTGCCATCATCTTGGCAATCTGTTCCAGCTTGTTCCAGTCTTTTGTGAGGGTGGCGTAATGCGCCGTGTGCCTGGTGAAGGCCGCCTGCTGCTCGGGGGTAAGTTCCGCGATGTCAGAGACTACCTTCACCTGAACAGGATCGGAACAAGACGTTCCCTGCCATGACCCGGTTGGGCCGAGACAAGCGGCGAAGCTATAGCTCCCGGGGGCGAGTGGCGTTACAGCTGCCCCATAGGTAGCTTCCACTGCGTTTGCAGCGCCGAGAGTCACAGGTTGCGGCTTGGCGGCGTCGAAACCTTGAAGCGCAAACAGCAGCGGAGTATTGGTGCTCCCGTTGTGTTGTACTATATGCAGCGCTTCGCTCCAGGCGTGGGTGGAATCCCCTATCGTAAAGGCCGAAGCCTTAAGCTTCTTCTGGTAATCGTCCGAGGCGAGCTTCAATCGCTTTGCCGTCCCGGGTGTTTGTGGCATCGCGGAAAGGCTTTTGATCTTGTCGCTAAGTGATGTAAGTGATGTGGCGCGCTGATTCGCCCGCGGATTTGCGACTCCCACCGTGAAAAGCATTGGCGCATTGGCCACCAGCACCGGCTCATCTGAGTCATTCACCGTCAACCCGACTGCCGGTTCGTCTGGCAGATCGGCATCCTCGTCTTGCATGTAGGCACGTAGCTCAGCCGTGGAAACAGCCGGGCTGCGACCGGAGAGCCGCCAAAAGTAAGTCACCGCGATCGCGCCCGCGATTACGACCAGCACGATGAAAAATAGGAACGGCTTCTTCATGTCTTCATGGCTTAATGCTTGTTGCTGTTGATGCAAAGATCGAAAACACATTCGCCGTTGGTTGCGTCACCAGCCATCGGACTGGGTTTGGCCCCTGGGTCGTTTACGCCTGTTCCCGTCCTCCTTTGACAGTAGGCAGTTCCGGCTGGCTGGTGCTCGCCCTCCCGGCCTCGGGTAAGCACACCATTTCTCCTCCATTCACAGTTGCCGGTAGGATCCTCGTAGAAGTTCCCGCTGTTGTAGCGCATGATGCAGCTTGCATCCCCGCTCCAGGCTCCGCCTTTGGCTGCAACCATGTAGCAGTAAGCGCCCGCCTGCCCTGGCTTCCCTCGGGGCTTGTTAGGATCGCCGGGAGTATCACACAGGTAATTGACGTTTCCTTTGCTGGTACGGCAAAGCACATCGCCATCCGCGGCATAGTCACTGAACCCATGATGGCGCAGATGGCTCGCGTGGCCTAATTCGTGTGCGATGGTGCTGCTGATTTCGCTCTCCACATCTGGTGAGTCCCCGGCGGCTTGATGGATGCGCGCGGTATCGATGCGCACTAGCTTGACGTCCTTGGGCACCCATGCGTTCTTGTTTCCTGGCGGAAACACCTCACCCGCATCGCCGTTGCCTACCTCGCCGCGCGTCAACTTCAGCACATATACCGGACCCAGTGTGGCGTGGCCGCGGTTGGGACTGATGGTATAAGGATTCTCGCCTGCGCCATCGGTCCCCTTCTCATCGCTTCGAATCAGATGGATGTCAAATTTGCTGACAGGATAGTACCCCGTCCCCAGGCTACTCACGTCCCAGATAAAGACGTCTTTGCGGCTAGGGTTGAAGCGCTCGTGCGTGCCGTTCACGTGCGCTCCGCGATAC